>CAYGPA010000269.1:582-7628 GCA_964351535.1 uncultured Planctomycetaceae bacterium | reverse complement strand
CACGCGGCGGTCGAAGACCTCCTCGCGCGGCGGGCCGGAGCCCGCGGCGCGCAGGCGCAGCGCCGCGAAGCGGGCGATGCGGTCGACGGCCGGGTCCGGCCCCGAGGCCCGCAGGTCGACGAACAGGAGCTCGCCCGGCGGACCGGACGAGTTCCAGGGCAGGGCCGAACGGGGGGCAGCGTTTCCTCGCATGGAACAGGGGGAGCGGGGCCGGGTCGCGGGCCGCGAAGTCTATTCGGTAAGGGGAGCGCGGGGTCGACCGCTCGTGCGGGGAGACCGGGCCCGGGCGAGGGTGGCGACGCCTCCAACGGAGGAAAAAGGGGCGCGCCCGCCTACGATGGCTCTAAGTCATTGTGATCCAGCAGGTTGGGAGCAGTCCACGCGCCGGCGCAGCCCGCCGCGGCCCCTCGGCTCCTTCAGGACCCCTAAGTCTTTGAAATGCATCCGGTTAGGTCCGTCGCAAGGCGGCGGATCGCGGCGGGGTCCGCCGAACGGCCGACTTGACTGGCCCGCGTTCGGCCCTACCTAGTCCGACCCGACGGGGCCCTCCCCGCGACCCTCGGACACCCCTCTCCATGGCCAAGAAGAAGTCGAAAGCGAAGCCCGCCAAGGCCGCCGCCGCCAAGAAGGTCGCCGAACCCGTGGCGACGCCCGCGGCGACCCCCGGGGCGGAGCCCAAGCCCGAGAAGGCCACCAAGGCCAGGCGCGGGCGCTCGCTCGTGATCGTGGAGAGTCCGGCCAAGGCCAAGACGATCAACAAGTACCTGGGCAAGGACTTCGTCGTGAAGGCCTCGATGGGGCACATCCGCGACCTGCCCAAGGGGCGCTTCGGGATCGACCTCGAGCACGGGTTCCAGCCCGACTACGTCGCAATCCGCGGCAAGGCCAAGGTCATCGCGGAGCTCAAGAAGCTCGCGAAGACCGCGCCGTCGGTCTACCTCGCCCCCGACCTCGACCGCGAGGGGGAGGCGATCGCGTGGCACCTGTACGAGTCGCTCGAGCTCGACGACAGCCGCTACTTCCGCGTGGTCTTCAACGAGATCACCGAGCGCGCCATCAAGGAGGCCTTCAAGGAGCCCGGCAAGCTCGACTGGAACAAGATCGACGCCCAGCAGGCGCGGCGCGTGCTGGACCGGATCATGGGCTACAAGCTCAGCCCGCTGCTCTGGAAGAAGATCGCGAAGGGGCTCTCCGCGGGCCGCGTGCAGTCGGTGGCCGTGCGCCTGATCGTCGAGCGCGAGAAGGAGATCCGCGCCTTCGTCAAGCAGGAGTTCTGGCGCGTCACGGCGCACATGGACGTGGACGACAAGCCGTTCACGGCCGAGCTGCGGCGCCTCGGCGACAAGCGCATCGACAAGAACCTCGACGAGAAGGGCGCCCGGGGTCTCGTCGAGCGCATCGGCAGCGACCCGCTCGAGCTCGTCGAGCTGGAGGTCAAGCCCAAGACGCGTCGTCCCACGCCGCCGTTCACGACCAGCCAGCTGCAGCAGAAGGCCTCGACCATGCTGCGCTTCTCGGCGCGCAAGACGATGATCATCGCGCAGCAGCTGTACGAAGGTGTCGACGTGCCCGGCGAGGGCTCGGTCGGCCTCATCACGTACATGCGCACGGACTCGATCCGCGTCAGCCAGGAATCCGTGGCTCAGGCGCGCGAGCTGATCGAGAAGGACTACGGCCCGGAGTACGTGCCGGCGAAGCCGAACGTCTTCACGACGCGCAGCAAGGCCGCGCAGGAAGCGCACGAGGCCATCCGTCCGACGGACGCGACGCGCACACCGGAGAAGCTCGCCAAGAGCCTGACGGCCGAGCAGCTCAAGCTCTACAAGCTGATCTGGCAGAAGTTCATGGCCAGCCAGATGAACCCGGCCAAGGCGAACATCACGACCGCCGTGTTCCAGCACGGCGACGCGCGCTTCACGGCCCAGGGCGAGATCGAGGTGTTCGACGGCCACCTGCGCGTCTTCAACACCGGACGCAGCGACCGTGAGGAGCAGGTCCTGCCCGCGCTGAAGCAGGGCGAGTCGTACACGCCGACGAAGATCGATCCCACGCAGCACTTCACGCAGCCGCCGCCGCGCTTCACCGAGGCGACGCTCGTCAAGGAGCTCGAGAAGAAGGGCATCGGCCGCCCGTCGACGTACGCGACGATCATCTCGACCATCCAGGACCGCGGCTACGTCAGCCTCGAGAGCCGCCGCTTCACCGCGACCGAGCTGGGCGAGATCGTCACCGACCAGCTCGTCGCGCACTTCGCCGACCTGATCAACACCGACTTCACCGCGCTGATGGAGGGCAACCTCGACAGCGTGGAGAGCGGCCAGAAGAACTGGCGCGACGTCGTCGAGGACTTCAACACGCTCTTCGTCCGCGACCTCGAGTCGGCGGAGGTGAAGATGAAGAACCTCAAGGCCGAGCCGGAGCTGTCGGACCGCAAGTGCGACAAGTGCGGCTCGCCGATGGCGATCCTCTACAACAAGCGCGGCAAGTTCCTCGGCTGCTCGAAGTACCCCGACTGCAAGAACACGATGCCCGTCGACGGCCCGCGGCCGCCGTCGGAGGTCGAGGAGACCGACTACGTCTGCGAGAAGTGCGAGAAGCCGATGGTGATCCGCACCGGCAAGCGCGGACGCTTCCTGGCGTGCACGGGCTTCCCGAAGTGCAAGAACACCGCGTCGGTCGACGACGAGGGCAAGAAGGTCGAGGCCAAGAAGACCGGCATCGCCTGCGACAAGTGCGGGACCGAGATGGTCATCAAGGGCTCGCGCCGCGGACCGTTCCTCGCGTGCTCGGCCTATCCGAAGTGCCGCAACGCCAAGCCGCTGCCCGAGGAGCTGCGCGAGAAGCCCAAGGAGACGGGCGAGAAGTGCGACGAGTGCGGCGAGCCGATGGTCCTGCGCACCAGCCGCTGGGGCAAGGAGTTCCTCGCGTGCTCGGCGTACCCCAAGTGCCGCAACACCCGCGACCCGAGCGCCAACGCGGAGAGCTCCGACACGGACACCGAGGGCGCCGCCGCCGGCGCAACGGGCAACGGCGCGAAGCCGGAAGCGCCCGAAGAGGGCTGAACGGCATTGCGCGGCGACTCAGTCGTCGCGCAGGGACTCCAGCGCGCTCGCGTAGCTCTGCGGGTCGGGGGCGACGGCGAAGGTCGCCGATCGGGCCCCGCGATCGAGCACTACGTCGCGCAGGTCGGAGCGACACGCGACCTCCTCGGTGTTCGAGCCGTCGCTGACCTGGAGCTCGACGCGCAGGTCTCCGATGTCGGTGACATACTGTTCGACCGTGCGCGAATCGTCGAACGAGCTGCCCAGCGGGTAGCGATGGTCCGCGATCGATCCGATGCGGACGCCGTCGCTGTAGACGTTCAGCGAGCCGCGACCCCCGGAGCGCGGGAGCAGGCGGGCCTGGAGTCTCCCGGGGGCTTGCGGGAGCTCCACGCCGTCCTCGAGCAGGAGCCGTACGCGGCTCGCGCGCTCCAGAACGACGCGGCGGTCGTCGCGCACGCCGGAGACGGTGCGCGTGACGTGACGCGGGGCGGCGACCTCGAGCTCGAAGGACTCGGCGCGCAACTCGATCTCCGCGCGGCCGCTGCTGATCAGGAACGCGGACATCCCGCGCTCGAGGTCCCCGATGCGGGGCCGCAGGATGCGGACGAAGCCGAGGTCGACCGGTTCCCCGTCCGGATCGACGACCGTGATCGTGACGGTGCGCGCGCCGCTGCGTTCGGGCGCACGTACCTCGGGAGATCGAGTGGTCCACGCGGACGCGGTCTCGCGCTCCGGGCCGAGCTGCAGCACGACGTCCGCGGCGCCGGGCTCGACGTCCGCGACCGCGCGCGGACGGGACCGTTCTCCCGGTACGGCGACGCGCACGGCGGACTCCACGCGGGGCCCGTACAGCTCGAATCCGCCGTCGGGGCGCGAGTGGCACAGGCAGCCCCCCTTGGCCTGAAAGTCGTCTGTTCCGAAGCGGCCGTCGAACTCGAACGTGGCGCCGACCTCCACACCGCCCACGGGATCTCCGTTGCCGTCGACGACCCGGCCCGACGCGAGCCGCGAGAGCGTCTCGAGTCGAATCGAGCCGACGTCGGCGAATTCCGGCACGGGAGGGACGAAGCTCAGGACGAGGCGCTTGCCGAGCGGAGGGCCGGCGTTCGTCTCGACGCGCAGGAAGACATCGGCTTCCGGCGGGCGGGCGAGCAGCGCTTCGAGGCGGGCTCGGAACTCCCCGCTCGCGCCCGTCCGCGCAGCGAGGACCCGGTTCCAGCTCGTCGCGTCCTCGCCGAAGGGACGGACGAGGAACAGCGAGAAGGACGTGTCCCGTAGCGGCTCCTCGTCCGGGCCGAGGAGCGTCCCCGTGACCTGCGGGATCCTGCGCCCCACGGCGCGGAGGTGGAGCACATCGCCGTCGCTCGACGGGCCGCGCATCCGCTGGATCGGCGGGGTCATCGCGTGGCTTTGCGCGACGACCCAGAGTCGGAAGTGCTGATCGAGAGCGACTTCGCGAAAGTGCAGCCTGCCCTCACGCGTTTCCTGTCGCTCACGCGGCCTCGTCGACTCGGGCAGGTTGCCGTGGAAGCCGGGCCAGTCGGTCTCGGGGAACAGGATGGCCTGCACGAGGTCGAGGATGGGCGCGCCCTGCTGGTCCACGACCTCCACGATCATCTCGCCCGTCGGTTCGGGCTCGGGGTCACGCGGCTCGCGCTCGCCGGCTTCCGCGGCTCGATCCACGGCGGCGTGCTCCCCGCGTTCCTCGCTGCAACCCGCGAGCTGCGTCGCAACGATCGCACAAGCGACGAACACGGCGACGGCCGGGCTGCGTACCGTTCCAAGTATCGAGGCCATTCTCGTGCGTCCGGGGTCCGCTCTCGGCCCGCCGATCGCCGTGCGGGGCGCGTCCCGATGCTACTGCGAGCGGCCGGTCCCGGGGCGCGTTCCCGCCCTTCACGGCACACTCGACCCCGTCCCCGCGTGGAACACCCGCCTGAGGTAGGATGGGGCCGCCGTACGGGGCAGGAGGCGACCCCAGCGCGTCGTGGACCCCGGCGCAGCCCCTGCGTAGGATGTTGCGCCCCTTTTGGGGTCCGGTCCTCTCCTGCAGCTTCTGGGGGCGAGGTGGTGGGCTCCGCAGCGAGGTGTCGATGGAGATCAGCGAGATTCAGCGGGATGGCTATGAGAAGGTCGTTCGATGCAGGGACCGGCACTCCGGACTGCACGCGCTGATCGCCGTTCACGACACGACCCTCGGTCCCGCGCTGGGCGGGATGCGCATGCTGCCCTACGCCTCCGAGGACGAAGCGCTCTTCGACGTGCTGCGCCTCGCGCGCGGCATGACGCTGAAGTCGGCCATCGCGGAGACCGGACTGGGCGGCGGCAAGTCCGTCATCCTCGGCGATCCCAAGACGCTGAAGTCCGAGGCCTTGTTTCGCGCCATGGGTCGCTTCGTCGACTCGCTCGGTGGTCAGTACATCACCGCCGAGGACATGAACATCGGCATCCCGGACCTCGAGATCGTCAAGCAGGAGACGCGCTGGGTCACCGGTCTCTCGCGCGAGTCGGGCAGCTCCGGCAACCCGAGCCCCTACACCGCGCGCGGCTGCCTGAAGGGCATGGTCGCGGTCCTCGAGCACGCCTTCGGCACGGCGGACTTCTCCGGCCGCCGCATCCTGGTGCAGGGCATCGGCGCGGTCGGCGGTCGGCTCGCGGAGCTCTTGAAGGACGAGGGCGCCGAGGTGCTGATCAGCGACATCAGCGTCGAGCGCGTGAAGAGCTTCCAGGACGAGCACGGCTTCGAGTCCGTGGACGAGTCGGACCTGCTCGACGTCGAGTGCGACGTGTTCTCGCCCTGCGCGCGCGGAGCCGGCCTGAACGACGACACGATCCCGAACCTGAAGTGCAAGGCCGTCGCGGGCTGCGCGAACAACCAGCTGCTCGAGCCGCGCCACGCCGACATGCTGCGCGAGCGCGGCATCCTCTACGCGCCGGACTACGTCCTGAACGCCGGCGGCATCGTCAACGTGTCCGTGGAGCTGCTCCCCGGCGGTTACGACGAGGACGTCGCGGTGAAGCGCATCGATCGGATCTACGACAACTTGAAGCAGATCTTCGAGATCGCCGACGAGGAGGGGATCTCGACGCGGGCCTCGGCGGAGCGCATCGCGGAGCGCCGGCTCGCGGAGGCTCGCGCGGCCAAGTCCGTGGGCTGACGTGGAATCCGCGCATGCCTGACGGCGGTCCTGGCCCGACCGGTCCGGGCTCCGCGGAGTCCGAGGCGCCGCGCTCCTCCGGAACGCGCAAGCTGCTCGTCCTCGCGCTCGCGGGAGCGCTGCTGGGGGTCCCGGCGCTGCTCATGTTCTCGCTCGTCACGACGCAGCTGCCGGGCGAGGTGGTCTCGGGGTCCCAGCCCGGCGGGCCGGTGGTGGGCCGGGTGGTCGACTCCGAGGGCGAGCCGGCCGCGGGCGTTCGGATCGAAGCCTGGGGAGGCGTCCGCCAGGACGTGGACACGCGGCGTCAGATGCTGACGAACATCTGGCAGCTCCCCGAGGAGGAGCGCAGCCTCGAACGTCTCGCCCACGCCACGACGAACGCGGACGGCTCGTTCCGGATCGTGCTGCCGCCGTTCGAGGGCTACTACGGCATCGCGGCGGGCGGCGGAGCGTGGCAGCGGGGCTACCGCGAGCTGTCGTTGCTCGGCGAGGAAGACGAGGTCGTCGAACCCGAGCCGCTGGAATTCGAGCTGGAGCCCGGCAGCCTGCTCGAGGTCTCCGTGAGGCGTCGCGACGGCCGCCGCGTGGGCCGCGGGCGATTCGAGGTCTCCTCCCTCGGCGGCGCGCTGCGCATGGGCCCGACGACGCTGCAGAGCGGCGAGTTCGAGGGCGACTCGATCCGCCTGGGTGCGCTGCCGCCGGGCGAGTACGAGGTCGAGGTCGTCCTGACGACGGGGGAGTCGTTCCGGGCGGCGGTGGAGCTCGTGCCGGGGCGGAATCCGCTGGTCGCGGAGCTGTAGGCGCGATGCAGGGCGGGTTCTTCCCCGCGCCTCGCGCCTGGTGG
>CAYGPA010000269.1:0-572 GCA_964351535.1 uncultured Planctomycetaceae bacterium | reverse complement strand
GCAAGGAGCGGCGCGCGCGGAACGCGCGCGCCTCGGACGAGCGCTTCGCGCTCGTCAGTCCTTGCGCAGGAAGTCCACGAGATCCGCTTCGAGCTCCGGCAGGTCGTAGTCCGGCACGGTCAGGCAGCGGTAGATGATCTTCGCCAGCGGCTCCGGCGTGTTCGGGTTCAGCTCGCGCGGCGGCGGGTAGCTCAGGAAGTACGAGAGGCTGATGCGCTCGACCTCGCCGCCCTGGGCGCGGCCGGCGTATTCCCAGGGCACCTCGTCGAACGGCAGGACGCCGGTCAGGATCTCGTACAGCATGACCCCGATGCCCATCACGTCGGCCTTGCTGTCGCGCAGCAGCAGCGGGTTGTAGTGCGGGGTGGTCGTGATCACGCGCCGCTCTTCCATGCGCAGCGCGGGGTCGATCATGACGACACTTCCCGACGGCTTGACGATCAGGTTCTCGGGCTTCAGGTCGCCGTGGTAGGCCATCTGTCCGCGCTTTTTCATGCGCTGCAGCGACCGCACGATCGTCAGGAACCAGTTGAGCCGGATGCCCTCGAGCGCGCGAATCTTCTCGCGCAGCG
>CAYGPA010000268.1:0-7666 GCA_964351535.1 uncultured Planctomycetaceae bacterium | reverse complement strand
GTCGTCCAGGCTGAAGGGGGTGAACTCGGTGTCCACGTCGAAGTAGTCCTCCTGCTCGGCGCGCTTCAGCCAGTTCACGACGGCGTAGGTCACGGGCGTGAAGACCGCCTCGACCGAGACCTTGAAGGCCCAGTTGAAGGCCACGACCTGGACCATCGTGGTCGTCGTCCAGTGTCCCGCGAAGGCCACGGGGTAGAAGATCATGCTGTCGATCCCCTGGCCCACGAGCGTCGACCCGATCGTGCGCGACCACAGGTGCCGGCCGCGGGTCCAGACCTTCATCTTCGCCATCACGTAGGAGTTCGCGAAGTCGCCGGCCCAGAACGCCAGCATGGAGCCGACGACGATGCGCCACGTGTTCCCGAAGACCGTCTCCAGCGCGGGCTGCAGCACCGTGTTGTAGGGCTCGTTCGGATCCGTGGGCAGGCGGAGGATCACCCAGCTCATCACGGTGGCGAATCCCATGCCCGCGAACCCGGCCCAGATGACCTTGCGCGCGCGCGCGTAGCCGTACACCTCCGTCAGCACGTCGCCGAAGATGTAGGACAGCGGGAAGAAGATGTTGCCGGCGCCGAAGACCAGCGCGGCCCCGACGAGCGGTGCGTCGAACGGCAGCGGCAGGCGGCAGACCTTGCCGGGCCCGATCAGGTTCGAGCACAGGAGCACCGTCACGAAGGCCGCCATCAGCAGGGCGTAGTATCGGTAGCTCCGTGCGCCGTCGCGCGGAACCGTCTGCGGGTCGCTCATCGAGTCGTCGCGTCCTCGGCGCGGACCGCACGATACAGCGCGATCCCCTCCTCGGCACCGGGAAGCTCGCCGTAGAGCCGGCAGCGCTCCGCGATCTCGGACTCGTCGAGCGAACGCTCGCGGTCGATGCGCGCCGCGGCGGCGAAGGAGTCGCGCGCCTGTGCGCGCCGCCCGAGTTGCGTGGCGGCCAGCGCGGCGATCCAGTGCAGCTCGGCGTCGCGCGGGCGGAGCTCGAGACCTTCGCGCGCCACGCGCTCCGCGGCTGCGGCGTCCTCGAGGCCCAGAACGGCTCGCCCGAGGTGAACGCGCGCGTCGCGGTGGTCGGGCTGCAGGCGCAGCGCGGTCTCCAGCTCGCGGCGCGCCTCGAGCGCGTGGCCGCGCCGCAGCAGCGCCTCTCCGTACAGGAAGAGCTGGTCGGCGCTCCACGGCCCCGAGCGCCTCGAGAGCGCCACGTAGCGTCCCGCGGACTCGGGTTCTCCCGACAGGACCGCCAGCACGGCCGCCAGGTGACAGGCCGCCGGGTCGCGCGGGTCGAGCTGCAGCGAGTGCTCGATCGCCTGCGTGGCCGGCCCGCGTCGACCCATCCGCAGCAGGATGCGCCCGAGGCCGTTCGAGGCCTCGATCAGGTTCGAGCGATCGGTCAGCGCGCGCTGGTAGGCGGCGGCGGCCTGGCTCCAGCGCTCCTGTCGCAACTCGACCTCGGCCAGCTCCATGAAGTTGACGAAGTTCGCCCCCTTCGAGTTCGCGTTGCGCACGGCGAACTCGTGCGCGTCGTGCCACTTGGCGAGCTCCGCGTGGCGCGCGAGGAACTCCTGACCCTCCTCGCGGCGGCCGAGCTGCATCAGGACCTGCCCGAGGGCGTAGGTCGCCGCGACGTGCGTTCGATCGAGCTCCAGGGTGCGCCGGAAGAACCGTGCGGCCGCCTCCAGGTCGCCGGCGGAGCGCGCCAGCCGCCCGAGCTCGAAGCTCGCCTCGACCGGCAGCTCCTGGCTGGCTGCCTGCAGGTGGACGCTCGCGTCCGCGGACCGTCCCGCACCGAGCAGCGCGCGGCCGAGCAGCAGGTGGACGTGCGCGGTCGGCTCGATCTCGACGGCGCGCTCGAGCGGCCCCACGGCGAGGTCGTGGCGGTCGAGCACGAGGTAGGCGCGCCCCAGGAGCTCGAGCGTTTGCGGCTCTTCCGGGTCGAGCCGCCGCGCGACGAGCAGCGAGGCGACCGCGGCCTCCGGATCGTTGAGCTGGAAGTGGGCGTAGCCCAGCCAGTAGCGCAGCGCGGCGCTCCCGGCCGCGTCGTCCGCGTGCGCGGCCGCGAGGTCGATCACGCCGAGATAGTCGCCGTCCTCGAACAGCTCCTGCATGCGTGGAACGACGACGCGCGCCGTCTCCCGCGGCGCGGCGCGTCCGTGCTGGAGGAGCCAGGCGGCGCCCCCGAGTCCGGCGAGGAGGAAGCCGCCGAGCGCGACCAGGACCCAGCGCGCGCTGCCCGCCCCCTGCTGCGCCCGGGTACTCGCCCGGGTACTCGCCCCGGCGCTCGCCCGGGGACTCGCCGAGAGCCTCATCGGGCGCGTACGCGCGTCACCGTGCGGCGCGGCACGCTCTCGACGTCGAGCTCGGTGCGCTCGCCGCCGGGCCAGTGGACGACGAGGGACTCGATCGAGCGGACGCCGTCCAGTCCGAAGAACACGCGCGGATCGCCCTGGGAGAGGTAGCTGGCCGCGCCGAGGCAGGTGCGCTGCCGCGTCTGCCCGTCGACCGTAAGCACGGCGCGCGCGCCGACCGCGGCGTCTCCCGAGCTGGTCTCGAGGCGCAGGCCGAGCCAGTCGGCCTCGCTCCCGATCTCGTTGCGCAGCAGCACGACCGGAGCATTCCAGTTCACGACCAGCACGTCCAGGTCGCCGTCCTCGTCGTAGTCGCCGAAGACCATGCCGCGCCCGACCCGCTGCTCTTCGAACCACGGGCCGGCCTCGTCGGAGACGTCCGACAGCCGGCCGTTGCCCAGGTTCTCCAGCAGCTGGTCGCGCTGGCCGTGGGTCGAGCCCGGATAGATGTCGGCGATGTTGTCGATGATGTGCCCGTTCGCCACGTAGACGTCCAGGTCGCCGTCGTTGTCGTAGTCGAAGAAGCCGACTCCGAACCCGACCCACCGCACGCTGGCCGCGCCGACGCCCGTGGCCTTGGTGCGGTCCTCGAAGGCACCGCTTCCCGTGTTCCGGTAGAGCGTGTTCGTCTCCATGTCGAGGTGGGTGACCAGCAGGTCGTCGAAGCCGTCCTCGTCGAGGTCGCCGACGGCGATGCCCATGCCGGCCTCGGTCTGTCCCCACTCGTTGTAGGCCACGCCCGTCGGGATGCCGACCTCCTCGAACGAGCCGTCGCGGAGGTTCTTGAACAGGAAGTTGCGGGTCGAGTCGTTGGAGACGTAGAGGTCGAGCCATCCGTCCTGGTCGAAGTCGAACCACGCGCACCCGAGGCCCTTGGCCTCGTCGGGGTCGCCCACGTACACGCCGGCCTCGCGCGTCACGTCGCTGAAGCGTCCCTCGCCGTCGTTGCGGAAGAGCACGTCGGGAACGCCCGCGTAGGCATCGGGGTGGCAGTAGACGTGGTGGCCCTTCTCCTTGCAGAAGCGGTGGGTGGCCAGCGTGAACGACAGGTAGTTCACGACGTAGAGGTCCATGTCCCCGTCGGCGTCGTAGTCCGCGAACGAGCAGCCGGCGCCCCAGCCGTCGTCGCCCACGCCGGCGACGTCGGTGGCATCGCGGAACGTGCCGCCCTCGTTCAACAGCAGGACGTTGCGCCCGAAGTTGGTCACGTACACGTCCGTCCAGCCGTTCCCGTCCACGTCCGCGAAGGCGCACCCCATGCCGTAGCCCGTGTCGCCGGCGCCGCTGGCCTCGGTCACGTCCTCGAACGTGCCGTCGCCGCGGTTCTCGAAGAGCCGGTTCGGCAGCGGCGGACCGCCCTCGGGTCCGATGGGACCGCTCTGGACGAGGTAGACGTCGAGGTCGCCGTCGTTGTCGTAGTCGAAGAAGCCGCCGCCGCCGCCCATGGTCTCCGGGAAGTACTTCTTCCCCGTGGCACCGCTCGCGTGGACGAAGTCCAAGCCCGCCTGATCCTGGACCTCGACGAAGAGGGGCGGAGCCGTGGCGACATGCGCGGGAACGGCGTCGGCGCCCGCGGGGGCAGCCAGCGGTTCCTCGGAACCGCCGCAGGAAGCCACCCACCCGAGCGCGACGAGACCAACCCGGTAACGGTGTGGGACACCGAGCATTGGGGACCCTCGCTGGGAACCCGTCCATTAGACCCGGCGGAGCGCCCTGCGAGTAGGCCTCGCCCGGGAGGGACTCGCTCCGGACGAAGGCGTAGGCGGGCCGAGCGCCGCTTCCGGCGCTCGGCCCGCCGTGCGGACTCAGTCCGAGGAGTTCTCGTCGGTCAGGCGCGTCTCGAGCTGCTCGATCACCGGGCGCAGCTCCGACAGCAGCGCCTGGGCGGCCTCGAAGCTCATGCTCTTGCGCTCGACGACCTTGCGGGTCTGCTGGATCTCCTCCTGGCTCTCCTCGAGCGCCCGCATCAGCGAGCCGATCTGCGTCGTCTGGCCGTCGAGCGAGCTGCGCGTCGAGTCGAGCTGGTGGCGCAGCGCGTCGCGCTCGGAGGTGACCCGCTGGATCTCCTCCAGGCGCCGGATCGACTTGTCGCGCTCTTCGTCGTGGCGCTTCTCCAGCTCGATCAGCGAGTTCTCGAGGTCGGTGAGGACCTCCGCGCGCTGCTCGAGCTGCCGACGCAGGTCCTCCGTCTTCGCGGAGGAGTTCTGCTGCAGCGCGACGTGCTCGTCGCGCAAGGCCTCCAGGTGCTCCTCGAGGGCGGCGACCTGATCGGCGGATTTCTCGAGGAGCTGCGCGTGGGCGCTGCGCGCGCTCTCCAGGTCTTGCTCGATGCGGCGAACCTGCTCCGCGGAGCGCTCCTGGACCTCCTGGTTCCGGGCCTGCGCGCTCGCGAGCTCGCTCTCGAGCTCCTGGGTACGGGCCGCCGAGCTGGCGACCAGGCCCTCGTGCTCCGCGCGCATCCCGGCCAGCTGGTTCTCCAGCTCCTCGGCGCGCTCCCGCGAGCGGGTCTCCAGCTCCGCCTTCTGTTGGCGGGTGTCGGCCAGCTCGTTCTCGAGGGAAGCCGAGGTCTCCTGCAGCGCGGCGTGCTCCGCGCGCACGTCCGCGAGCTCCGACTCGAGGGACTGGATGCGCATGGAGGAAGCGGACTGCGTCGACTCGAATTCGCCGCGGGCTCTCTCGAGCTCCGTTTCCAGCTCCTGCGCGCGCATCGCCGAGCGCTGCTGCAGCTCTTCGTGCTCGGTCTTCAGCCCCGCGAGGCTCGTCTCGAGACTCCGAACCTGCTCGGAGGAGCGCTCCTGCAGCAGCACGTGCTCGTTCTGCAGGTCCTCCATGTCGCTCTCGAGGCCCGAGACCCGGCCGCGCAGCCCGTCGGCCTCGACCTTGCTCTTCGACTCGAGCTCGTTGAAGCGCACCTGCCAGTCGCGGATCAGCTCGCCGCGGGACTCGACCTCCTCGACGAGCGGCGCCAGCTCGGCCAGGCGCTTCTCGAGCGTCCGGACCTGCTCGTCGCGCTCGACGGAGAGGCCGTCGATGCGGCTCTGGAACTCGCCGACCTGGCTGCGCGCCTGTTCGAGCTGCGGCTCCATCTCGGCCACCCGCGCCTGGAACTCCGTGATGCGCTGGTCGCGCTCCGCGACCTTCTGCTCGAGCTTGTCGGCCAGCGCGGACTGCGCTTGCTCGCGCTCGGCGCAGGCGGCCTTCACGCTCTCGAGCTCCTTCTCGCGAAGGGGCAGCGCCGCGGCGCGCGGCTCCAGCTCCGCCACGCGCTCGCCCAGGACCTCGACCTCGTCCGCGTGGGCGCGCTCGAGCTGCGCGATCTGTTCCTCCATGCGCGCCAGCTCGCTGTCGAGCTTGGCCTCGGCCTCCTGGCAGCGCTCGTGCCAGTCGTGGGCCTTGCGATCGACCTCTTCGAGGCGCTGCGCCTTCGGCTCGAGCTCGGCGACGAGCGCGCGCAGGTCGTCCAGCTCCGACAGCGAGTCGCCGGCGTCCTCGTAGCGCTTCTGCCAGTCGCGCAGGGTCTCCTGCGAGGCCGCGAGCTGGGCCGGCATCGGGCGCAGGGCCTCGAGCTCGGACTCCAGGCTCGCGACCACCCGGTCGCGGTCCTGCTCGAGAGTGGCGAAGCGCTCTTGCCAGTGCTCGCACTTCGACTTCCACTCGGCGAGCTCCGACTCGCGCTTCTCGACCTGCTCCGACAGCGGCTCGAGGTTCTTGATCCGCGTGGTCAGGTCCGAGATCTGGTTGCTCTGCCGCTCGACCTCGAACTGCTTCTCCTGCTGGAGCACGTTGGCCCGCTCCTGCCAGTCCGACAGCTCCTGCTGGATGTTGTTGAAGGCGGTCCGCGAGAGCGGGGATTCCTCGCTCTCGTCCTCAGCGTCCGCGTCCGCCTTCAGCATCATCGTGTCACTGAAGTCCGGCTGACCGACATCCAGCCCGGAGGAGTCGTCCATGTAGACCATGGGCTCGTCCGAGTCGCCCACGTCGCCGCTCATCCAGCCGATGGCCTCGACCTCCTGGGCCGCGGCCTGACCGAAGTCGTTCAGCGCGCTCTCGAGGCGATCGATCTCCTGGCGCTGCTGGCGCAGGCGCTTGGCGAGCTTGCCCTCGTTGCGGTCGAACTGCGCGACCACGATGCCCACGCGCGCCTCGAGGTCGAGGTACGCCTGATAGCGCTCGTTGACGCGATCGGTCATCTCGCGTTCGAGGGCCCGCAGATCGCGGCGGTGCCTGTGGTCGATCCACAGCCAGCCGATGAGGCCGCCGCAGAAGAGAGAGGACAGGCACAAGGCCACGAGATGCGTGAATTCCACGGTCATAGCGGAGTTCGCTCGCTTTTTCGCTCGGAGGACAACGGAAGTGGGCCGAGCTCGGAGGGCCCGGGAGTTCCCCGTGTTTCGGCCGGCGGGAAGGCCGTTCCGAAGGCGCACTCGCGGAATGCGTGCGCGCAGGTGCCCGGCGGAAGATCTTTCCCGCTGGCGCGGAGCCCGCGTGCGGCGGAGAATCGCCGCCCAGCCGGCCCTCCGGCACCCCGCGATGGCCTGGATCCGAACGATCGACGACGACGAGGCCGAGGGCCCGCTCGCGCGGCTCTACGGCCGCATTGCGGACCCCGAGAGCGGGCGCGTCGACCACGTTCTGAGCGTGCACTCGCTGCACGTTCGCGGGCTCGAGGCGCACCTCGCCGTGTACCGCGCCGCCATGGCCGGCACCCGGGGGCTGCGCAAGGTCGACCGCGAGCTGATCGCGTACGCCGTCAGCCGCATCAACGGCTGCCACTACTGAGTCACCCATCACCGGCGCGGTCTGCGCCGGCTCTTGCGCGACGACGAGCTCCTCGAGCGCCTGTCGCAGGACGCCTGGACCGACGGCGCCGCGCAGCGGCTGTCGGCGGCCGTGGGGTCGCGCCGGGCCGCGATCCTGAGCTACGTCGAGCGGCTCACCCGCACGCCGGCCGAGGTCCGCGCCGCGGACGTCGAGGCGCTGCGCGCCGAGGGCCTGACCGACTCCGACGTCCTTTCCGTGTGCGAGACGGCGGCCTACTATGCCTACGCGAACCGCATCGCCGACGGACTCGGCGTGCAGCTCGAGCCGCACATGGAGAGCGATGCAGACTGACGACGCGCGCCGCGACGTGCCGCCGGCGCCCGCGGGCGCCGGCGGCACGACCGCGCCGGGCATGCGGTCCGCGAGCCACTCCGGGACCGCCACCCCGGCGGCGCGGATCCCCTGGTCGCGCGCCGACCGTCGGATCGCAGCCGGGCTCGCGGCCCTGTGCCTGGTGAGCCTCGCGTTCCTCGTGCACCCCTGGTACGACGCGACCTACGACG
>CAYGPA010000267.1:0-7671 GCA_964351535.1 uncultured Planctomycetaceae bacterium | reverse complement strand
TCCTCGTCGAGGTCCGGGTCCGACCTCGCCCGCTCGGCGTGCTCCGCGGCCTCCTGGAGCTCGCCCAGCGCCAGGTGCGCCATCGCGCGCGCAGCGCGCGCTTCCCCGGACTCCCCGTCCAGGCGATCGAGCTGCTGAAGCGCGCGCTCCGGAAAGCCCTCGTCGATGGCCTCCCAGGCCTGCTCGACCAGCGGGTTGGGTTCTTTGGGGTGTTGCTTCTTCACGGCCCGCGGCCCCCGGCCGCGGGCCGCCATCTTATCCGGGCCCGCACGGAGGCGTCGCGGTGACGGGCCGGCCCTGTCGGATTTCTGCCGCAATCGAGGTGGGGGGCGGCGCGGATTTCCGCCGGATTCGAGAAGCGCTCGATTCGGGCAGAACACCCGGCGGGGAGGGCACCCCGGGGCAGAAATCCGACGCGGACCGACACCGAAAAAGCCCCCGAGATCCGCAACCCCTCGCGTTCTCCGCGGTCCACGCTGCATGAAGTCGACGAGTCGAACGGAGCACCTCCCGTTCCGCCCCGGCCAATGGGGCGGGGCGCGGCCAGGGGCGGGAAGGCCGAAGACCGGGAAGGCCGGCGTTCCGCATCGTCCGCGGGCGGATTTTCGGCAGCGCTTCCCGTTGCACGTCACGCTGCGCTTGCGCGGCGGGCTGCCCGGTCTGCGCAAGCCGTGGCCGTATCGCGTCCTCTGGGGGGCGTTGGCGTCGGGTTGCGAGAAGCTCGGGTTTCGCGTCACGGAGTACTCGGTGCAGAGCAACCACGTCCACTTGATCGTCGAGGGGTCGGATCGCGTGCGGATCGCACGCGGCATGCAAGGGCTTTGCATCCGCATCGCGCGGCGCTTGAACAAGCTGTGGGGCCGAAGGGGGTCCGTGTTCGCGGATCGCTATCACGACGTGGTCTTGCGGACGCCGCGGCACGTGCGCAACGCGCTGCTCTACGTGCTGCAGAACGGCCGCAAGCACGGTGCGCGCTTCGTGCGCGCCGACCCGTTCTCCTCCGGGCCCTGGTTCCAGGGCTGGACCCGACCGGTGCAACCGTTGCGATGGCGTGGCGGAGAAACCGCACGCGCGCCGACCGCGACGGCTCGGACCTGGCTGCTGACCCAGGGGTGGCTCCGGCACGGACGCCTCCAGTGGACGGAGAGCCCGCGAACCACGGCTCCCTGAAGGAGTGCGTCGGCTTCCTCGCAGCGACCTGTGTCCACGCGAGCGCGTGCCCGGCCCGGAGCGGAGTCGTTCGACGGCGCGACCTCTCGGCTCCCTCGTGGACCCGCGGGGTGGGCTGCGGGGTGTGCCCCGGCCCGCTCCCGGGCGAGCTGGACGCGTCGCCCTCGCGCGCAACTCGTCGTACACCACGGAGTCCGGCCGCTCGAGCGCGGGGCGCGCACTTCGGACGCCGCGGCGAGCCGCGGCGTTGGTCGAGGTCGTCCTCGTTCGCCCCCCGCATGGCGGACGGCGTAGAATCGGGCTCCGATGCGACCCACCACACGCCGCTCCGCCCTGCTGATCGCGCTGCTCGCGCTGGCTTCCGTTCCGCTGCGCGCGCACGGCCCCGCGCTCCAGGAGGCCGAGGCTCCGAGGAATCTGCACCTCGTCCTGCTGCACACCAACGACATGCACGGGCAGGTCTTGCCGCGCGAGCACCGCGGCAAGACGGTCGGCGGCCTGCCGCGCGTCGCCGCCAAGGTGCGCGAACTGCGGCGCAGCCTCGAGGCCGAAGTCGACGGCGTGCTCGTCGTCGACGGCGGCGACTGGTTCCAGGGCACGCCCGAGGGCCAGGTCGAGGGCGGCAGCGCGTTCATCGACGCGATGGCGGACGTGGGTTACGACGTGGCGGTGATCGGCAACCACGAGTTCGACCTGGGCGTTCCGCACCTGCTGGGACTCCTGGGCGAGGCGCGCCTGCCCACGGTGTGCGCCAACGTGATCGATCCGGACACGGAGGAGCGCGTCGACTGGATCGAGCCCTACCGCATCCTCGAGGTCGCCGGCGCGCGCATCGGCGTGGTCGGCGTCGTCAGCGCGGACACGCCGCGCCTGTCGCACCCCGACACGCGCGCGCTCGTGTTCGAGGATCCCGCCGTCGCGGTCGCGCGCGCCCGGCGCGAGCTCGAGGGCCGCGTCGACTGGATCCTCGCGCTGACGCACATCGGCCGCGAGCACGACCACGAGATCGCCCAGGCCCATCCCTATCGGCTGCCGCACTCGGCCGCGCTGCAGCTCCGGCCGAGCAACGCCCCGGCGGCGCCGCTGGGCGAGGGGCCGCCGGTGCCCGTGATCGTCGGGGGCCACGGCCACCGATATCTGCCCGACGGCGAGCGCACCGGCGGGACGCTGATCGCCCAGGCCGGCGAGAAGGCCACGGTGCTCGGCCGCATCGACCTGTGGCTGGATCCCGAAACCAAGCTGCCCGTGCGGGCGACCGCGCGCCTGGTCGAGCTCGACGCCGAGCCCGAGGCGCTGGACCGCGTGCCCGCGGTGGAGTCCGCGTGCGAGCGCCTCGCGGAGGCCGCCGAGCAGGAGATGGGGCGCGTCGTCGGTCGCGTGACGTCCCCGATCGAGCGCCGCTTCGACTGGAAATCCTCGACCGCGGGCAACTGGATCAGCGATTGCCTGCGCGCGCACACCGGGGCCGACGTCGCGTTCCACAACCGCGGCGGGATCCGCTCGAAGATCGAGGCGGGCGACGTGCGCCGGCGCGACGTGTTCGAGCTGGCGCCCTTCCCGAATCACCTGGTCACGATGACGCTGACGGGCGAGGAGCTCTGGGCGCTGCTCGAACGCTCGGTCGCGAAGGGCTCGCGCAGCACCCTCGAGGGCAGCGGGATCGTCGTGCGGCTCGTCCCGGAGACGCCCGACGCCGCAGGCGCGCTGGTCGAGGTGAAGCTCGGCGGCCGCGAGCTCGACCGCGCGCGCGACTACCGCGTGACGACGAATTCGTTCCTCGCGGCGGGCGGCGACGGCTTCGTCGAGTTCGAGGCCGGGCGCGAGCGCATCGAGGATCCGCTGCTGCTCTGCGAGCTGCTGGAGGACGCGCTCGAGGCCGCCGGCGAGCTCGATCCCCCGCGCGACGAGCGCTTCGCCGTCGTCGAGCCCGGCGGAGGAGGCCGGTGAGACGATGAAGGCCCTCCTGCTCGCGTTCGCCCTGACCTTCGCGCCCCCGCAGGACCTCGAAGAGGCCAAGCAGTGGCTGCAGGACAGCAACGACGATCTGCGCCGCCGGGCCGTCACCACGCTGGCGGAGATCGGGTCCCCCGAGGCCTGGGAGCTGCTCGTGGGCGCGCTGACGGACCCCGAGCCGCGCGTGGCCGACGAGGCGCAGCTGCAGCTCGGCAGGCTCTCCGACGCCGACGTGCTGGCGGACGTCGTGCTGAAGCGCGACGGTCTGAAGCACAGGGACGAGCTCGTGCGGTCGCGCGTGGCCGAGGCGCTGGGGCGCATGCCGCTGCCGCTGTCGGCGCGTGACGTGGCCAGGGGGCTCTCCGACAAGGATGCGGGCGTGCGCCGCGCGCTGCTGTGGAGCATCGAGCGCGCCGCCCAGCACGAGCGGATCGAGGGCTCGACCAAGCCGCTCGTCACCGCGCTGCGCAAGCTCGCCGGCAAGGACCGCGACCTCGGCGTGCGGGGCGCGGCGATGGTCGCACTCGCGCGCGTCGAGCCCGAGGACGTGATTCGCTACTGCACCGACGTGCTGGACGACGACGAGCCCGCGTTGCGCTGCGCGGGGATCGCCGCCATGGAGCTTCTCGGCGAGAGCCAGGCGCTCGGGAGCCTGCTGGGGCTCGAGGCGCGCTCCGGTTCCCCCAGCGCGCGCCGGCAGGCCATTCGCGGCCTGGAGCGCGCGGGGACCCGAGGCGCCGTCGAGCTGCTCGTGATCGTTCTCGAGGACGAAGACGCCGGCCTGCGCGTCCGCTGGGACGCCGTCGGCGCCCTGCGCGCCCTCTCCGGCCGCCTGCACCGGCTCGATCCGAAGCCCTGGCGCGACTGGCTCGAATCTCTGCCCGCGGACTGGAAGGGCGAGGCCCGTTCCGAGCGGATCGGGGCGGAGGACGGCTCGGTCAGCTTCGCCGGCCTGCCCGTGCTGTCCGACCGTCTGGTGTTCCTGATCGACCTCTCGGGCTCGATGAACGAGGGCCGGGACGGCACCACGCGCAAGGACGTCGCCGTCGCCGAGCTGGAGAAGACGCTGAACGCCCTGCCCGCCACGGCCCGCTTCGACGTCATCCCGTACTACGACCAGCCGCTGCCGTGGCAGGAGGAGCTCGTCGAGGCCTCCCCCGCGAACGTCGCCAAAGCGCTGAAGTACCTCGACGGCACGAAGCAGAGCGGCAAGGGCAACCTGTGGGATGCGCTCGAGCTCGCCTTCGCGGACCCGGAGGTCGACACCGCGATCGTGTTCAGCGACGGCGTCCCCTCGGGCGGACCGCACTGGAACTACGAGCTGATGCACGCGTTGCTCGTCGAGAAGAACCGCTTCCGCAACCTGACGATCGACGCCGTGCTCGTCGAGCCCTCGGGCATCACGCGCAAGTTCTGGGAAGGGCTGTGCGCGGACACGGGCGGCCGCTACGTGCGGGCGGAGGTCGACGGCAAGTAGCGCGGCGCCGTCAGCGGCCGAGCTGCAGCGAGATCTCCGTCAGCTCGCCGGCGAGGACTTCGAGGGGCTGCTCGCGAGCATCCCTGCCCCGAATCTGTACGCGGAGCCTGCCGGAGCCCGGCTCCAGGACTCCGCTCTGGATGGCGTACCTCGCACTGCCCGACGGAATTCGTGCGGTCGACACGTGGCTCTCGCCTTCGTCGGGGAGCCACTCGAGCTCGACGGATCCAGCCTCGGTGAGGGCCGTCTCGAGCACCCCCTCGACGCGAATTCTGCCCCCGACCCGCGCGTCCGGTCGGAGGGTGAGGGGCTGGCCCGCGAGGACCTCGATCGTGTCCTCGAGGGGGAAGACGAACCCGGTGTCCTCCTCCTGAGCGATGCGCAGGTCGTAGGTACCCGCGCGCAGCGTGAGCTCCGGCGGCTCCCGGCTGGTGTTGAACCGGCCGGAACCGAAGGTGGAGAGCGTCGCGGCGCTGACCCGGTGGGCGATTCCCGTCTGGTGGGAGGTCAGCTCGACCCGCGGACGAGGTCGGGGCGGATATCGAGACAGGTCCAGGACGACCGGGGCCGCGGGGAGGTCGTCCCGCGCGAGCTCCAGGTTCACGGAGTACTCGTACGTCTCGCGGCGGACCTCCACGACGGCGAAGCCGGGGCGGAAGCCGGGCGCCGACGCATCGAAGCGGAAGACCTCGCCGGGCCGGGACGTGGTCCACCACCAGTCCTTCTCCTCGGTGCCGGACCGCTGCGCGCCGCGCGCGTCCGCGCTCGCGTGAAAATCCGGTGCGTGGAGGGCCGCGCGCAGGGACGCCGCGGGCTCGGTCCAGGAGCGATGGCCCAGGCGAGCGTACCGCGGGACCGAGCCGTCCTCCGCGGTCACCTTCACCCGCACCACGTACACGCCGACGACGACGTGCAGGTCCTCGTGGCTGCCTCGGTACGGGCCGGCACCCTGGAGGACGATCGCACCTTCCGTTCCGCTCAACTCGTAAGGCCACGGCCCCAGACCGTCGAATCGAAAGCGACCCTCGCGGTCGGTCGTCTGCATGGCGCTGGGCAGTCCCGCGAGCTCGAGGATCGCGTACGCGGGGTCCATGCCGCGCTCGCCGAGCTCGACGAGCGTGCCGTTGCTCAGACGCAGGGGCTCCGCGATCTCGAGGCGCAAGCCGAGCCGGGTCGCGGGCTCGCCGTCGGGGAGCAGGACTCGTCCCTCCAGGCTGTTCGCGCCGCGCAGCCGCAGATCGGGGAGCACCGCGTCCGCCTCGCCGACGCGAATCGGACCGAGGGCTCCAACGCCCAGGACCTCGTGCTGCACCGCGATCTGGTACACGGCTCCCGGCGTGACCTGCACGGCGTACTCGCCCGGGTCGCCATACGCGTTGCCGTTCATGTAGCCGCGCGCGCCGCGGATGGCATTCAGCTCGGCGTAGGGGCCGAACTGCCGCTCCGGCTCGGTCCCGTCGACGCGCCACAGCTGGACCGGCGGGTTCGCAACGGGCTCCCCGCGCGGGTCGAGCACCCTTCCGGTCAGAACCGGTGCGGTCGCCCCCAGGCGCACCTCCTTGCGCATGGGCGTCGGCGCCGCGCCGCGGAAGGCCACGAGGGACTGGACGCGCACCGGGAGGTGCAGCGGGGCGCGAGCGACGAGGACGACCACGGGGCGGGAGTCCGGGTGCAGGCCGGCCGAGGGCACGGCGACCTCGAAGACCCCCTCGCCGGCGACCACCTCGGTCGACCAGATCTCGTCGCCGTCGACCTCGAGCGAGAAGTGCAACTCGGCGCCCCGGTAGAGCTTCGGCTTGCCGTCGACCCACTCGAAGACCGAACCACGGCACGGGAAACTCGCTGCGGGGATGGCCGAGGAGCGCCGCACCCGCGAATCGTGATCGACCGCGGACGACGGAGCGGACTCCGTCGCATCCGCGCGGGCGCTCTCGAGATCGGCGCGGCGCGCGGGCGCTACCGGAGTCGCGGGCACTTCTCCGTCGACAGGCGGCATCGCGAGCGCAGGCGGCGCCTCGCCGCCCACGCGGGCCATCCAGGTCAGGACCGCGATGGCCGAGATGGCGAGGACGAGCAGCAGCGCTTTTCGCATCCCGGTCGGCTCAATCTCCAGGTGTGACGGCGTTCACGTCGGGCAGCGCGGCGATGCGCTCCGCCAGGGCCTCGGCCAGCAGTGCGTGGCCGCGTTCGTTCGGGTGGTAGGAGTCGGCGAAGAGGTCCTCGACGGTCGCCCCGGCGGCCAGCTCGGCCAGGAACAGGTCGCGGCCCTCGACCAGGGGCAGAGATTCGCGCGCGGCCACGGCCTGGATCGTGCGCGTGTACTCGAGCAGCACGGGGGAGGCGTCCTCGACGGCGGGGCGGCGGGGCATCGACAGCAGCACGAGCTCGGCGCCGTCGCTGCGCACGTCGCTCGCGAGCTCGGTCAGGAAGCGGTCGAACTGCTCCAGGGACACGCGCCGCGTGCCGCGCCAGTCGACCTTGCCGAGGTTCTGCGCGCGGCGGTGGTCGCGGCGTTCGCGCAGGAAGTGCTTGTCGCGCTCCTGCCGCACGCCCTCCTTGCGCGCGTCCGCGAGCTTGCCCAGCGCGTGCCCGACGCGCAGGTCGCGGCGCAGGAAGAGGCGCA
The DNA here is from genome assembly GCA_964351535.1 of uncultured Planctomycetaceae bacterium. Classification (GTDB taxonomy): domain Bacteria; phylum Planctomycetota; class UBA1135; order UBA1135; genus JAUIDW01. The sequence goes on along the minus strand of CAYGPA010000267.1, from coordinate 448 downwards.
GCTCGGTCCATGGCGTGTCCTGCGACAGGTCGCGGGGGATGAGCTCGTCGTCGGGCTTGCTCATCGCGTTCAGGTGGTCGTTCACGGCGCCGAAGGCGGCCACGACGACGTCGGGCGAGTACGCGCGCACGAGCTCGCGGTAGCGCTCGAGGCCCTGGCGCACCGTGAAGCCGATCACGCCGCCGCAGAGCACCTCGACCGGCCGGTCGGTGCGCGCGCCGAGCGCCTCGACCAGGCGCGCGGAGTAGCTGTCGTCGTACGCCACGCTGTGCCCGAAGGTCGACGAGTCGCCCAGGGTCGCCACGCGGACCGTCCCGGGCGTGCGCGCGAGCGGCAGCAGCGGGCCGCGGTAGCCCGCGTCGTTCACGAACTCGTCCGCGCCCCACGGGATCTCGCGGCCGGGGCCCGGCGACCAGAGCTGGTTCGCCTCGCTCTCGTGCATCGCCGT
>CAYGPA010000266.1:0-7708 GCA_964351535.1 uncultured Planctomycetaceae bacterium | reverse complement strand
GCGTTCGAGTTCGTCGACGCGTCGCTCCAAGGCGGTCATGGGTCTCTCCGACGACTGGATATCGGTGGACGGGGCAGCCCCAATCTAGCACGCCGTGGCGCGCGCGTGTCCATACCTCGAACAGCCCGGGCGGAACGTTCCCGGTGCTAGCGCGCGGCTTGCCGTTGGCCGCGGCGCCAGTCCTCGACGAGGACCTTGCGGCCCTGGCCGTCGAAGTGGGTCCAGGCGCCGTGCTTGCGGCCTTCCAGGTAGTGGCCGTCGAGCATGGGTTCGCCCGAGGCGTACCACTCGCGGTAGGGGCCGTGGCGCATGCCGCGCTCGTAGCGCTCCTCCTTGCTGAGCTTCCCGTCGGGATGGAAGAAGCGCCACAGGCCGACGCGCTCGCCGTTCTCGTGGTGGTTCTCGTAGAGCAGCTCCCCGGTCGGGTGCCAGCCGCGCCCGGTGCCGTCGCGCAGGCCGGCGCGCCAGCTCTCCGCGGCGAGCTGGTGTCCCTCCTCGTCCCAGTGCGTCCAGGTGCCGTGCTTGTCGCCGTCGAGGAACTCGCCGCGCCAGGCGAGCTGCCCGTTCTCGTACCACTCGAGGTACTCGCCGGCGCGCATGCCCTCGGAGTAGCTCTCCCGGCGCTTGGGCGTCCCGTCCTCGTACCAGAAGTTCCAGAGCCCGGTGCGCAGGCCGTCGCGCCACGTCGTCTCGTAGGCCTGCTGGCCGTTCTCGTACCAGAAGGACCAGGTGCCGTGACGCCGACCCTGGTTCCACTGGTTCTCGGCGAACACCCGGCCGGTGACCTGATCGCGGTGCCGGCGCGCCTCGGGAGCGCAGCCCGCGGCGAGGAGCAGCGCGAGGGCGAGGCCGAGCAACGGGAACGGGGACGGACTCCGGGCGAGCATGCGCACGCTCCAGTGTCGGCTGCCGCGGGCGTCGGTCAACCCGCACCTCCCCTCGAAGCCCGCGAACGGCGCGTCCAGTGGGCGAACAGCACCAGCCCGACCGCCAGCACCCCGAGGGAGCGGTAGACGGCCAGCGCCTCCGCCGTGAACAAGGACTGCACCACGATCGTGACGGAGAGCATCAGGAACACCCCTGGCAGCCACGGATAGCCGTGGGCGCGATACGGGCGCTCCGCGTCCGGCCGGCGGCGCCGCAGCAGGAACAGGGCCAGCCCGCACAGCGTGAAGAAGACCCAGTCGAAGATCACCGTCATCTGCAGGAGGTCCAGGGCGCGCCCCGTGCAGAGGTGCACGATCGAGAAGCCTCCCTGCAGCGCGATCGCGACCACCGGGGTGCCGAAGCGCGGCGAGACGTAGCCCGCGGCCGGCAGGAACACCCCGTCGCGCGCCATCGCGTAGTAGATGCGCGGGGTGACGAGCAGCAGCACCTGCGTGATCGCGAAGGTCGAGAGCACGACCAGTCCGGCCACGAGCTGCTCGCCCCCGGCCACGACGCGCCCGGCCGCGTCCGCCGCCGGCGTCGCCGTGCCCGCCACGCCGGCCGGACCGAGCACGGCGACCAGCGCGGCGTTCAGGGCCACGTAGAGCGCGATGACGGCCACGGTGCCCATCAGGATGCTGCGCGGCAGCGTGCGCGCGGGGTCGCGCACCTCGGAGGCGACGGCGGAGACGTTCTGCCAGCCGCCGTAGCTGAACACGACCGCGAGCACGCCCGCGCCGAAACCGTGCCAGGAGAAGCTCGGCGGCGTCTCGACGCGGGCGGGCTCCGCGATCTCGACGAGATCCAGCGCCGCGACGGCCCCCAGTCCGATCACGATCGCGAGCCCGGCGATCTTGGCGACCATGGCCACGTTCTGGAGCGTGGCGCCGAGCCGCACGCCCAGGGCGTTGACCGCCGTAAGGAAGAGGACCAGCGCGATGCACGCCGCGCGGTGCCGTCCGCCGCCGAGCGAGAGCCCCGGGTCGGCGTCTCCGAGCAGCGCGCCGAGGTGGTCCACGAAGACGGTGGCGATGAACGCGATCGCGCCCGAGTTGATGGCCGCGAGCAGCAGCCAGCCGAACAGGAACGCGACGAAGCGACCGTAGGTCTCGCGCAGGAACACGTACTGCCCGCCGGCGCGCGGCATCATCCCGGCGAGCTCCGAGAACACGAAGGCCCCGCACATGGCGAGCACGCCGCCGAAGGCCCAGAGTCCGAGGATGCCCCAGGTCGACCCCATCCCCTCCGCGACGTGCATCGGCGTGCGGAAGATGCCCGCTCCGATGATGCAGCCCATGACCATCATCGTCGCGTCGAAGGGACCGAGCACGCGCTTCAGGCCCGGAGCCTCGGCGAGCTCCGATTTCTCGGCAGTGCCCATGGCGTCAGGGTAGCCGCGCGGCGTGCGCACCGTTCGTCCCGGGTTGCGCGCATCGCGCGGCGCCACCCGTAGGTTCCACCGGAGTGTCGAAAAACAGCGCCCGGCGGAAGAAAGTTCGGCATCCGAGCCGGCGGTGCGCGGACCGAGTCGACACTCGACGAAGGTGGGATACTCTTCGACGGGTCCCTGGCGGGGGCTCGCCTTGACAGTCTTCGGACCCCCCCGGAAGATGCTTCCATACCCGGGGTCGCCCCGACGAGCGGGGCCGCCAGCCCGTCGCTCGTCATCCGTTCCGAGTCCTGCCCGCCCAGCCCCCGTTCCGCCGGCAAGGACGTGGCGCCCCGTCACCTCGCATCACCAACCCGACCGGTACCCCCCACCCATGATTCGCACTCGCAATCTCGCTTGCGCAGCACTCTTGACCGGCTTTCTCGCCGCGACCGGCTCCGCTCAACAAGCCCTGACCACCACGCGCGTGGCCTCCGGCCTCTGGCGCCCCGTGACCGCCACGGCTCCCCCCGGCGAATACGAGCGCGTGTACATCGTCGAGCAGAACGCGGCGCGCATCCTCGTGCTGCGCAACGGCGTCGTGCAGCCCACGCCCTTCCTCACCGTCTCCGGCGTGCAGACGAGCGGCAACGAGCAAGGACTGCTCGGCCTCGCGTTCCACCCGGACTACCAGAACAACGGCAAGTTCTACGTCAACTACACGGGCACGGCCGGCTCGGGCGACACGTTCGTCGTCGAGTACACCGCCGCCAGCCCGGACGTCGCCAACCCGACCCCGGGCCCGACGATCATCTCGTTCAACCAGCCGCAGAGCAACCACAACGGCGGCCACGTCGCCTTCGGCGCCGACGGCAAGCTCTACATCGGCACCGGCGACGGCGGCTCGGCCAACGACTCCGGCAGCGGCCACGTCGCGGGCGGCAACGCCCAGTCCGGCGCCAACCTGCTCGGCAAGATGCTGCGCCTCGACGTGGACATCGCCGCGCCGTACATCCCGGGCGACAACCCGTTCGTCCTGAACGGCTCGATCCGCGACGAGATCTGGGCCCTCGGCCTGCGCAACCCCTTCCGCTACAGCTTCGATCGCGAGACCGGTGACCTCTACATCGGCGACGTCGGCCAGAACGCGCGCGAAGAGGTCAACGTCGAGACCCCGGGCAACGGCGGCCTCAACTACGGCTGGCGCTGCATGGAGGGCTTCAACTGCACCGGCCTCTCGGGCTGCACGTGCGGCGTCGGCCTGACCGATCCGATCATCGACTACACCCACGCCCAGGGCTGCTCGATCGCGGGCGGCTACGTCTATCGCGGTTGCGCGATCCCGACCCTGCAGGGCACGTACTTCTACGGCGACTTCTGCTCGGGAACGATCTGGTCGCTCCAGTACGACACCGGGACCCAGACGATCAGCAACTTCACCGTGCGGACGGCCGAGCTCGCCCCCGGTGGCGGACAGTCCATCGACACGATCTCGAGCTTCGGCGAGGACGGCCACGGCGAGATCTACATCTGCGACTTCGGCCCGAGCTTCGGCTCCCCGGGTCAAGGCGAGGTCTACAAGATCGTTCCGGGCGACGGCCAGGATTCGGGTGACTTCTACTGCGTCGGCAAGACCACTTCGCAGGGCTGCATTCCGTTCCTGACCTCGATCGGCTCCCCCAGCGTGACCGCCACGTCGCCCTTCCGCGTCACCGGCAACGACCTGGTTCCGAACGAGGCCGGCTTCTACATCTACGGCGTCAACGGCCGCCTGAACCTGAACTTCCACGGCGGCAAGCTGTGCGTGAAGTCCCCGGTCCAGCGCCTGCTGCCGCCGAAGGTCGCGACCGACCTGATGAACCCGCCGTGCGACGGGCAGATCCTCACGAACTTCAACAACCGGATCCAGAACGGCAGCGACCCGGTGCTCACGGCCGGCCAGCGCGTCTACATGCAGCTGCGCCAGCGCGACCCGCTGGATCCGACCGGCTTCGGCGACAACCTGACCGACGCGGTCGACTTCATCATCTGCAACTGAGCAGCGACTCCGTCGACCGGAACGAGAGCGAGGGGTCCCGCCGGGCGGGGCCCCTCGCTCGTTTCTTGGCCCGACGGCCGAGCGCGAACGGGTCGCGTGCGCGCGCTACTGCCGGTCGCGCGTGCCGAGCGTGACGAGGACTTCCTCCTCGCGCCCGTCGCGGACGAACTGCGCGCGCACGACGTCGCCGGGCTTGTGGATCTGCAGCACGTACATGAAGGCGTGGATGTCGTCGATCTCGATGTCGTCGACCTGGACGATGACGTCGCCCTCGAGGAGCCCGGCATCCTCCGCCGGGCTGCCGGCCGACGTGCCGGCCAGGCGCAGGCCCGCGTCGTCGGCGGCGTAGTCGGGAATGGTGCCGAACCACACGCTCCACTGGGCGGGGCGCGGGGTGGTCTCGGCGTCCTCGGCGGGCGCGCTGAAGGGCAGCTCCGCGGCCGCGAGCAGCGCCGGGGCGAGCTCCAGGGAGAGGTCGACGACGCGCGCGGCGCCCTCGGCCTCGAAGCGCTCCACGTCGTCGCTGGGTCGGTGGTAGTCGCGGTGCACGCCGCTGAAGAAGTGCAGGGCGGGCACCTCGCGCCGCAGGAAGCTCTGGTGGTCGCTGCCGCCGACGCCCTGGCCCGAGAGGTTCACGTCGAGCTCCAGCCCGACGCGCTCTCCCGCGGGCTCCAGGACCTCCGCGAACAGCGGCGAGGAGCCCGCGCCGAGCACCGCCAGCTTGCCGCGCCCGGCGCGCCCGACCATGTCGTAGTTCAGGTTGGCGCGCACGGTCGCGAGCGGAACGGTCGGGTTCTGGACCCAGTGCTCGCTGCCCAGCAGTCCGAGCTCCTCGCCCGACCACAGCGCGAACACCACGTCGCCCGCCGGCGGCGGACCGGAGGAGAGGCGCCGCGCGAGCTCCAGCACGACGGCCGTGCCGCTCGCGTTGTCGTCGGCGCCGTTGTGGATGCTGCCGATCTCATCGGGCGCGAGCGAGCCGACGCCGCCGTGCCCGAGGTGGTCGAAGTGCGCCCCGAGGACCAGCGCGCGGTCGGAGCGCTTGCCGGCGAGGCGTGCGAGCACGTTGTGCGCCTCCCCCGTCTCGCGGTGGACGTCGGCGAAGAGCTCGCAGCTCCCGGCCTCGGCCAGCGCCTTCGCGGCCGCGGGGCTGACCATCACGGCCGGGATGCCGGCGCGCGCCGTGCGGCCGTCCTCGAAGGCCGGCAGGCCCTCGGCGGCTCGCTCGTCGGACTGCGCCACGAGGACCGCCGCCGCGCCGTTGCGCTTGGCCGACATGACCTTGTGGAACAGCGAGGCGCTCACTCCGAAGACCGGCGGGTCGCCCCCGTCCGCCGTGGCCGGCAGCGGCGGAACGCCGCGCCTCACGAGCACGACGGCGCCGGCGACGTCCAGGCCGGCGTAGTCGTCGCGTGCGAGCTCCTCGTTGGCGATCCCGAAGCCCGCGTCGACCACGCGCCCGCTCACCTCCCCGCGCGCGGAGCAGGACAGCGGCTCGAGGTCGTCGCCCTCGAACACCGCCCCGTCCGGGAGGGTCAGCGCGGACCCCCCGCCGTCGTGGGGCTGCAACGGGACCGTGAAGGTCTGGAACCACTCGCCGTTCTCGCCGGCGGGCTCGAGGCCGAGCTCCTCGAAGCGCGCGGCGATCCACAGCGCGGAGTCGAGCTCGCCGGTGGTTCCGGCGCGCCGGCCGGCGCGGGCGTCGTCGGCCAGCCACGCCACGTCCGCCCGCAGCCGTTCGACGGGCGGCGCGTCGGGGGCGGCCGTGAAGCGCGCGGCATCGGATTCGGAGCTCTGGCAGGCGGCGAGCGCGAGGAGGGACGCTCCCAGGATCGATCGAGTTCTCATGGGAGCATCTTAGGAACGCCCCGCGCGCCCCCGCCACCCTCACGCGCTCCGCCCCCCTCACGCGCTCCGCTCCGCCGTCGCGCCTTGCCCTCGACGCCCCGAGCCGCAACTTGAGCACGGGAACTTTCGAACCGGGACACTAGAGTACGAGCCCATGCCGCCGGCCGATTCGCGCCCCCCGGAGCCGGACGCCGACCGCCCGCCGACCGGATCCTCCTCCGCGTCGCGACGTGTCGCGCGTTCCCGGCCGCGCGGACACACGCTCCTGCTCTGGCTCGTGCCCTTGCTGCTGGTCGGACCCGCGCTCCTGCCGGGCCGTCGCTTCCTGCCGCTGCACCCCGCGGGCTTCGAGCCGCTCGCCTCCGAGCAGGCGGACTCCGCGCGCCTGTGGGAGCGGCCGAACTACCTCGCGGCCGACCGCCTGTTCCCGCAGCTCACCGACCAGGTGGCGCTGCGCCGGCAAGTGCTCTCCGGGGCGCTGCCGACGTGGGATCCGGACCTGGGGCTCGGGGGTCCGCTGTTCGCCGGCACGATGGCGGGAGCGCTGTATCCGCCCAACTGGCTGCAGCTGGCGCTGCCGCCCGACGTCGCGGCCGGTCCGCTGGCGGTGATCGCGCTGCTGCTCGCCGGCTGGGGCATGGTGCGCCTCCTCGCGCGCCGCGGCCTCTCGCCGGGAGCCTGCCTGGTCGGGGCGATCGCCGTGCAGGCCGGCGGCTTCGCCATCGCGAACCTGCACGACGGCATGAAGGTCGACGCGGCCCTGTGGCTGCCCTGGCAGCTGGCCGCCGTCGAGGCCCTGCGCGCGCGCGAGCGGCGCGCGGGCCTGCAGCTCTGCGTCACGGTGCTCCTGCCGCTCTTGGCCGGCTTCCCGCCGATCGCGGCCTTCAGCCTGGTCGTGACCGGCCTCTACGCGCTCGGTCGCGCGCCGCGCGGACTGCTGTTCGTCGCACTGGGAGCGCTGGCGGCCTCCGTCCAGCTCCTGCCGACCGCGGCGGCGAGCCTCGAGTCGCTGCGCGGACCGCAGACCGCCGCGAGCCTCGCGCGCCAGAGCCTGCCGCTCGAGACCAGCGTCTCGCTGGCGCTGCCCGACTTCTTCGGCGCTCCGGACGAGGCCGTCTTCGCTCCCCACCTCCCGGCCGCCTGGTGGGTCGCCGACGCCGACGAGGCCGAGGCCGCCATGGCCGCGAACCCGCTGGAGTGGAACCTCTTCGCCGGGGCCGCCGTGCTGGCGCTCGCCGCGGCAGCGCTCGCCGCGTCGCCGCGGCGCGCCCGCGCACCGGCCCTGATCGTCGTCGGCGCGCTGGCCTTCGCGCAGGGCTGGCCGCTCGTCCGCGCGCTCTACGCCGTTCCCGGCCTCGACGCGGGTGCGCCCGCGCGCGCCGCCGCGCTGGCGTGGATCGGCTGGGGCTGGCTCGCCGGACTCGGCGCGGAGGCGCTGTCGACGCGCCCGCGCCGCGCACTGACGGCCGCGCTCGCCTCCGCGCTGCTCCTCGCGGCCGCGGGAGGCGTCCTGCGTGCGTCGATCG
>CAYGPA010000265.1:0-7708 GCA_964351535.1 uncultured Planctomycetaceae bacterium | reverse complement strand
CCGCGGCCGGCCTCGACCTGGGCCTGCGCCCAGGCGTCGAGCGCCAGGGCATCGGTCGCGCCCGCCTCGCCCTCGAGGCTCACCGTGCGCACCGCGCGCCCCTCCAGCAGGGCGAGGAGCGACAGCTCGCGCGCCACCGCGGAGGGCGACTCGGCCGGATCCACCTGGATCCAGGTCCGCGGCTCACGGCCCAGCGACGCGGCGCGGGCGGAGAACCAGTCCTCGCGCCCGCGGCGCACGGTCCAGCGCGGTGCGCCCGCGTCGAAGTCGGCCGCGGACGCGGGCGGCTCGAGCCCGAGTCGGGCCTCGAGCGTGCGCGCGACCTCGGCTCCGGAGGCCGGACGGTCGGCGGGGTCGAGGGCCAGCAGGTCGACGACGACGTCGCGCAGCGCCGCGGGCAGGTCGCCCGGCTCGGTGTCGGTCGCGACCCAGAAGTCGACGTGCGGGAAACGCGCGTAGAACTCGCGCGCCGGGGTGGTGGGCCGCAGCGCGAGGCGGTGCAGGAGCACGCCGAGCGCGAACAGGTCGGAGCGGTGATCGCCCGGGGCGCCGAGCAGGACCTCCGGAGCGATCGCGAAGAACGACCCCGACGCTCCGGCGGCGCCCGGCGCGAACGCGCTGCCGGTGACGTGCGCGAGGCCGAAGTCCGTCAGCACCGCCTCGCCGTCCGCGCGCACCAGGACGTTCTCCGGCTTCAGGTCGCCGTGCACGAAGTCCTCGGCGTGCAGGGCGCCGAGCGTGCGGGCGATCCGCGCGGCGATCCGTCCGAGGTCGACGGGGTCGACCGACGCGCGCTCGCGCGACCACGCGAGCAGGTCGCGGCCCTCGATCCACTCGCGCACGGCGTAGACGACCTGCCCGCCCTCCGCGGTTCCCCAGGACGAGAGGCGCGCCGTCCCGGGACCCGCGTAGGCGCCGAGGACGGCCAGCTCCGCCAGGGCCTCGTCGCCGGCGCCGTCCGCCCTGCGGCTGGCGCGCACGACGACGTCGCGGCCGTCGAGCCGCGCCCGCCACACGGCCGTGCCGGCCCGCTCTCCGAGGAGCTCGACGGGCGTGCCGGCCAGGGGGTATCCCGGCGGAGAAGGTCGGGCGGCGGCGCTCATGGGGTGCGTGGGTCGTCCAGGATCTGGACGCTCTGTCCAGAGTCTGGACGCGATGGGCGGGATGTGCGGGCGTCCTGGGTAGAAAATCCTATCCGGAGTAGGCTGGAAGCCGCTCCGGAGCTCCGGGTGGGGGATGCTTCGAGCGGGCACGCCAGTTGATTCCACATCGCGTGCCAAACCCCTCGGAGTCGACCATGCTCACCCCCTTGCTCACGATCCTCGCCGTCGCCGGACCGCTGCTCCCCGCCGGCGACGTGGTCCTGTTCGCCGGGACCGCCGGCTCCCCCGGCGACGTCCAGACCGTCGACGAGGGCGGAGCGCCCGTCCCCCAACCGGTCGCGGGGCTCGCGGGCGTGCGCCTCCTGGACCTCGACTTCACGGGCCGGACCGAGGTCACGCTGCTGTTTCCCGATCGACCCCGGCGGCACGCCGTCCCGGGCGGCGCGGCGCGCCTGGCGCTGCAGGGCTCGGGGGGCTCCCTCTACAAGTTCGCGCGCGACGAGGCGACGGGCGGCACGAGCTTCGGCTTCTTCCTCGTCGATCCGCAGGGCGCCGTCCGCATCGTCTGGGAGCGCGCCGGGAGCGGAGCGGGGCTCGACGTCGATCCGTTCGTCACCCGCATCGCCGTGGCGCCCGCGGGGGACGCGTTCCTGGTCGCGACGACACCGGCCGCGGGCGGGAACCTGATCGAGGTCGACGTGGCGACCGGACAGGCGATCGACCGCACCTCCGCGCTGCCTCCGGAGGTGTTCGGCGGCGCCGGCATCTTCCTCCACGACTCCTGGGGCGTCGGCGTCGGCTCCGCGAACGTATGGCGCTTCGACCGCGCGACGTCGAACGACGCGCAGGCCGTGCCGTTCCCGGGCGGAGCCGTGCCGCCCTACCTCGCGCGCGAGCTCGTCTCGAGCGCGAGCGGCACGTTCGCCGCGACCATCGCCGGCGCCTCGCCGCAGATGGCCGACGTGTACGTGTTCCCGGCGACGGGCGCGGCCGTGCTGGCGAGCGCGGCCCCCGCGGCGCTCTCCGGTGCGGGCTTCCTGCCCGACGCGGAAGGCGGCCCGTTCCTGTTCGTGACCGACGACGGCTCGCTGGCCGGCTGGCGCCGCGAGGGGACCACGCGTGAGATCTACCTGGCGCGCGTGCAGCCGCAAGCCGGCGAGGTCCGGGAGTTCCACGTCACGAACGCACCCGACTTCACCGACACCGGGACGGAGGACGGCGTGCTGCCGCCCCTCGCCGGCACGGCGATGTACATGAGCTGGGGCGAGCCGGGGACGCCCGGAGAGAGCTACATCGAGAACATCGACGTGTTCCGCGTCGACCTGCAGGCGGGGAGCAACGCGCTCGCGTTCACGAACCTGACCGGGACCTCCGGCGACCTGCAGCCGCCGTTCGACACGCTCGGGACGATCAACCCGCGGAACATGCACTGGCTGCCGCAGGCGAACTCCTTCGTGCTCTTCGACGAGCAGAGCCAGGGATCGGGCCGGGTCCTCGCCATCGACGGCGCCGGCGGCCTGCAGGTGCTCCTTCCGCTGGTGCGCGAGCTGGGCATGATCGACCTCGTGGGCAACGACCTCGTGTTCGTGGCCAAGCGCGACTTCGATCCGCGCCCGCTCGAGCTCTACAAGGTGCCGGCGGACCTGAGCGCGGCGCCGACTCTGCTGCTGTCGCGCCCCGACAACGACGAGCCGCTGCGCTACGCCGTGCGGCCGGACGGGCGCCTCGGAATCGTGTTCCCCGACGCGCTCGGCACGCTCGAGACCCTGTGGCGGGTGCACGTTCCGGCAGGCGTGTCGAAGCTGTTCCTGAACCGTCACCTGCGCTACGGAACGACGCTCGAGTTCGCACCCGGCGGCGCGCTGGTCACGACGATCGGCGTCGAGGGCTTCCCCGTCACCTTCGCGTACTGGGGCTTCGGGATCGTGCCGATGAGGCTCTTCCCGTTCCGCCCGACGGGCTTCCTGCTGCCCGGCGTCTGAGCCCGAGGGAGGCTCAGCCCTTCACGCAGACGACCTGGCGCAGCGTGTGCACGACCTCGACGAGGTCGCGCTGCGCGGCGAGGACGGCGTCGATGTCCTTGTAGGCGGCCGGAGTCTCGTCCAGCACGCCCGCGTCCTTGCGGCACTCGACGCCGCGCGTCGCCGCGGCGTGGTCCTCGAGCGAGAAGCGGCGCCTGGCCTCGTTGCGCGACATCGCGCGGCCCGCGCCGTGGCTGCACGATTCGAAGGAGTCGGGGTTGCCCTTGCCGCGCACGACGAAGCTGCGCGCGCCCATCGAGCCCGGCAGGATGCCCAGCTCGCCGCGGCCGGCCCGGACGGCGCCCTTGCGCGTCAGCCAGCAGTCGCGGCCGAGGTGGTGCTCGCGCGCGACGTAGTTGTGGTGGCAGTCGACCGCGGAGCCGTCGATCTCGAAGCGCCGCACGCCCTTCACGCCGCCGACGGCCTCGATCAGGTTGCGCATCATCGCGAGGCGGTTCAGGCGCGCGAACTCCTGCGCCCACAGCACGGCCTCGACGTAGTCGTGGAAGTGCCGGCTGCCCTCGGTCAGGTAGGCCAGGTCCTCGTCGGGCAGGTTTCCGAGCGCGCGCCCGAGGTCCTGCTTCGCACGCTCGATGAAGATCGACGCGATGCGGTTGCCGACGCCGCGCGAGCCCGAGTGCAGCAGGAACCAGACGCGCTGCTCCTCGTCGAGGCAGACCTCCACGAAGTGGTTGCCCGTCCCCAGCGTCCCGAGGTGGTTCACGTTGTTCGTGCGCTGGAGGCTCGGGGTGCGCTCGCACAGCAGGCCGAACCCGTCGGCGAGCTTCGCCTTCCAGAGCCGCTCGACCTCCTTCGGCACCTTGCCCCACGCGCCGACGTCGTGCTTGCCGCCGCCCTTGCGCCCCGGACTGCGCCCGTGGGGAATCGCGCGCTCGATCGCGTGCCGCATCGGCTTCAGGTCGTCGGGCAGGTGCTCCGCAGTGAGCGTCGTGCGCACCGCGTGCATCCCGCAGCCGATGTCGACGCCGACCGCGGCCGGCACGATCGCGCCGATCGTGGGAATCACCGACCCGATCGTCGCCCCCAGGCCCCAGTGCACGTCCGGCATCACCGCCAGGTGCCCGTGCACGAACGGCAGCCGCGCCGTGTTGCGCAGCTGCGCCCGCGCGTTCTCCGCGACCTCGACCCCGCGCACCCACGCCTTGATCGGCACGCCGTCGCTTTCGAGGAGCTCGTAGGTGGTCATGGGGCGCTACGGTCGCGCGGTCGGCTCACCCAGCAGGGGAACGGCGAGCTCGCGTGCCGCCCGCGCCAGCGACTTGTCGTGGGTCGCCAGCGGGAGCCCGCGGTCGAGCGCGAGCTGGAGGTAGGCTCCGTCGTACGCCGGGAGCTGGTGGGCGCGGGCCAGGTCCAGCAGCACCTCCGGGTCCGGGGGGGGATTCGACGGCGTGCCGGCACCTCGGATCGGAAGCTCGAGGAGGACGGGCAGCAGGCGGTTGCCCGAGCCGGCGGGCATGCGCCCGCGCCGCTCGGCCGCGAGCAACGCGTTCAGCACCTCGAGCAGCCAGTGGGGCGGGACCTGCGCGGCATCTCCCTCGACGAAGGCCGCTTCGACCGCGTCGACCACGGGCGACAAACCCTCGTCCAGGACGAGGTGGACGGCCGCCGAGGCGTCGAGCACGAAGGCCATGGCTCAACGCCGCCCCTCGTCGATGAACGCGCGGATCTCCTCGGCGGTCAGGTCGAACCCGACCTCGCGACCGATCTCCCGCAGCCGAGCGAGGGCGTCGAGGGCCTTCTGGCCGTCGAGCGCATCGGCGTCGGGCGCCACCAGCCGAGCCACAGGGGTCCCGTGCCGGGTGATCACGATCTCCTCGCCGGCGGCGACGCGCTCGATGAGCTCGCTGAGCCGGGCCTTGGCCTCGTAGATGCCGTATCGGTCGGGGCTGGATCGGAGCATGGTCTGACTAGACTAGTCTGAATTGTGCGAGCGGCAAGGGAGCGGGCGTATGCCGCAGGTCTCGTGGCCCATCGAGGCCCCTCCCGGCACCTTGGAGACATGCTCGAAGCCCTCTTGGTGTCGCTCCTCTTGCCCCATTCCTGCCAGCGACCCCCCGATCCAGACGCGGGGTGGATCGAGGGGCTCCATGCCGTCGACGAGCGCTTCGCGGACGGCCGTCGCGGACGCTGGGGCGGAGCTGCGCCCCACGTGTTCGGGTACGCCCTGGCAGCACTCGGGGACATCGACGGGGACGGAGCCGTGGACCTGGCGGTCGGAACTCCCGTTGCTCACGCCCACGCCGGCGAAGTGGACCCGTGGCGCGGGTTCGTCTCCGTCCTGTCGGGGAAGTCCGGAGAAGAGCTCTACCGCGTGGAGGGGGTGCACGACGGGGATCAGGCAGGGAAGTCCCTCGCGGCGATCGGAGATTGGAACGACGACGGCGTGCAGGATCTCTTCGTGGGGGGAGTCAGCAGCCGGGGTCCCTTCGTCGTCTCCGGGGCGGATGGGGAGACGACCGCACGATTCTGGATCGAGAAGCAAGGGGATGTCGTGGCCGCTCCCGCCGGCGATGAGGGCGACGCGGTCTTGCTGGGATTTCCCGAGTTCGAACTCCGGGGCAGAGATCGAGGGATGGTGAGTTTTCTCTCCCAGGGAGAGCGACGCGATCTGTTGGGCGAGTCGGCCGGCGATGGCTTCGGATGGGCCCTCGCGGGCGCAGCGCGCCTCGACGAAGACGACATCCCCGACTTCCTCGCCTCCGCTCATCGCGGCAACGTTCCGCGTCGGAGCTGCGCGGATCGAGCGGGTGTCGTGCGTGCGTTTTGGGGGGCCACGGGAAGAAGGCTCTAGGAGATCGAGGGGAAGAGCCCCGAGGAGTGTTTCGGAAAGCCTCTCGCGGTCCTCGGCGATCTTGACGGCGACGGATTCGACGACTTCGCGGTCGGTGCACCGGGGCACGACAGCGTGTACTTCGCGGATCGTCGGCCGGGAGTCGTGCGCGGGTTCTCCGGGGCGGACGGAAGGGAGCTCTTCGAGCTCGAGCGCGAACCCTCGTTCGGTTCTTGCATGGCAGGGATCGGAGACGTCGACGGGGACCTCGTGAGCGACTTCGCCGTGGGCACCCATGGGCAGCGTGGAGAGGTCGTAGTGGTCTCGGGGGCTTCCCGGGAGATCCCCACCCGCATCGCGGACGACGCATCCCAGCCCCTCGGTAGCTATCCGTACCTGGGTGGAGCCCTCGTGGTTCTCGACGACCGCGACGGAGACGGAGTTCCCGACCTGGGCCTGAGCACGTCCGGGCGCCACTTCCTCCGACCCGGAGCCGGCAGCGTGCGCATCGTCTCGAGTCGGACAGGCGAAGAGCTTCTGCGCATCGCGGATCCGCTGCGCTGAGCGTCGATTGCGATCGCCGAGCGTCGGGACGTCCACCGGTTCCTTGACAGGTGCGCGGCCCTAGCCGAGCGTAGGCGCCCCCCCTGGCGTCGGGCCGGGTGGAGAAGGAGCCGAGCTTGACGATCAAGATTCTGTCCGACTTCGACGGCGTGTGGACCGACCAGGCGCTCGAGGCGGAGAACGTGAAGATCTACATGGCGGCGGAGGCCTCGCGCTTCGCCGGCGTTTCGGGGGACGATGCGCGCGAGCACTTCCAGCGCTTCGAGGCGCGCGTGCAGGCCGATCCTGCGAACTACGGGTGGGCGCCGGACGGGCGCATCACGGCGTACGTCGACGAGGATCCTTTCTGCGTGGCCAACTCGGTCGCGATGTACCTCGAGCGCGCGGGGGACGACGAGCAGGCCCTCGCGTACCGCCGCGCGATCCTGGCCGCGGGCGAGAAGGACATGACCTCGTTCGCCGACCGCTGCTTCCTGACGTCGACCGCGGACTACCGCGAGCAGCATCCGCCGGCGCTCGTACCGCACGCGAAGGAGGCGCTGGAGGCGCTGCATGACGCGGGCGCGGAGATCGTCGTCGTGTCGAACTCGAGCTCGGAGAAGATCATCGGCTGGTTCCAGCGCGCCGGCGTCGACGCGGGCGTGGGCGACGACGCGTACCTGCGCGTGCGCGGCCAGGCCGGCAAGCAGGTCCTGGGAGCCGGCGGCGAGACCATCGAGGTCGCGGGCCGCGCGATCTGCGTCGACCGGCCGAAGTACCTGGCCGTCATCGAGGACGAGAACCCCGACCTCGTGATCGGGGACGTGTTCTCGCTGGACCTCGCGCTGCCCCACGTCCTGCGCGAGCGCAAGCATCCGCGGGCGCCCAGCGAGCTCGTCCTGCGCCGCCACTCGCACACTCCGGCCTGGATCCACGAGACGCGCGCCGAGGGCGCGATCGACACCATCGTGGACGACATCATCGAGCTGGTCGACGTCGTCGCGCGCCTCCAGCGCTGAGCTCCGCGCCTCCAAGAACCCCAAGGCGACCACGCATGTCCCTCGACTTCCTCCCGGACTGGCTGCGCGAGTTCCTGCCGATCCTGATCCTGCTCGCGGCGATCACGTTCGTGATCGCGCGCCTGCCGCGGGTCAAGCTCGGACACACGGACGCGTTCCGCGCGCGACGCATCCGCAACTGGCTGCCGCTCGGGCTGACGTACGCGTTCCTCTACATGGGGCGCTACAACC
>CAYGPA010000264.1:2957-7827 GCA_964351535.1 uncultured Planctomycetaceae bacterium | reverse complement strand
GTTCAACGTGCCGATCGTGACCTTCGAGGACGTCCCCGGGTTCCTGCCGGGCACAGATCAGGAGTACGGCGGCATCATCCGCCACGGCGCCAAGCTGCTGTACGCGTACTGCGAGGCGACGGTGCCGAAGCTCACCGTCATCACCCGCAAGGCCTACGGCGGCGCCTACGACGTCATGGGCTCCAAGCACGTGCGCGCCGACGTCAACCTGGCGTGGCCGGGCGCGATGGTCGCCGTGATGGGGGCCGCGGGCGCCGCGAAGATCATCTACCGCCGCGAGATCCAGGCCGCCGACGACCCCGCCGCGGTCGAGGCGCAGCGCACGGCCGAGTACGAGGAGACCTTCAACAACCCGTACAAGGCGGCCGCGCGCGGCTTCGTGGACGACGTGATCGAGGCCTCGCGCACGCGGCCGATGCTGATCCAGGCCCTCGAGCTCCTGCGCTCGAAGCACGAGGAGCGACCCAAGCGCAAGCACGGCAACGTGCCCCTCTGAGGCGCACCGCGCTCGCGCGACGCCTCGCCGCGCGGCCGACCTTGACACGGCTCGCCCGTGCGACGTATCCCTCTCGACCTGCCTCCGTCCCGACCCCTCTGCACCCGCGCGCGGCTCCAAGCTCCCATGTTCGAACGCATCCTGATCGCCAACCGCGGAGAGATCGCGCTGCGCGTGATCCGCACCGCCCGGGAGATGGGCGTCGAGTGCGTCGCCGTGTTCTCCGACCCCGACGCGACGTCGCTGCACACGCGCATGGCGCACGTCGCGGTGCCGCTCGGAGGCGCGCTGCCCTCGGAGTCGTACCTCGACATGGAGAAGATCCTGTCGGCGGCGAAGGAAACCGGCGCGCAGGCGATCCACCCCGGCTACGGCTTCCTGTCCGAGAACGCCGAGTTCGCGCGCCGCGTCGAGGCCGCGGGTCTCGCCTGGATCGGGCCGCCGCCCGCGGCGATCGAGTCGATGGGCGACAAGATCACGAGCCGCCGCGTCATGACGAAGGCCGGCGTGCCGTGCGTGCCGGGCATGATCGATCCCGTGGAGTCGGCCGAGGACGCGCGGGCCCGCGCCGATGAGATCGGCTTCCCGGTCCTGATCAAGGCGGCTGCCGGCGGGGGCGGCAAGGGCATCCGCGTCGTTCGCGAGGCCGCCAAGCTGCCCGCCGCCTTCGCCGCGGCCTCCGCCGAGGCGCTCACGTCCTTCGGGGACGGGCGCCTCTACCTCGAGCGCTACCTCGACCAGCCGCGGCACATCGAGATCCAGGTGCTGTGCGACTCCCACGGCGCCGGCGTCCACCTCGGCGAGCGCGAGTGCTCGATCCAGCGACGACACCAGAAGCTGATCGAGGAGTGCCCGTCGGTCGTCCTCGACGACGAGACGCGCGCGAAGATGGGCGCAACGGCTCTGCGCGCGGCGCAGGCCGTCGGCTATCGCAACGCCGGGACGGTCGAGTTCATGTGGTCCCGGGGCGAGTACTTCTTCCTGGAGATGAACACGCGCCTGCAGGTCGAGCATCCCGTGACGGAGATGGTGACCGGCATCGACCTGGTGCGCGAGCAGCTGCGCATCGCCGCGGGCGAGCCCCTGGGCTACGGCCAGGACGACGTCCACTTTCGCGGCTGGTCCGTCGAGGTGCGGCTGAACGCCGAGGACCCCACGGCGGGCTTCGTGCCGTCCACGGGCGTCATCGAGAACCTGCGCATGCCGGGTGGTCCGTGGGTGCGCATCGACTCCGCCCTCTTCCTGGGCATGGAGGTCGGGCTCAACTACGACCCGATGCTCGCCAAGCTGATCGTCTGGGGGCCGAACCGCGCCGAGGCCATCGCGCGCATGATCCGCGCCCTGCAGGAGCTCAACGTCGGCGGCGTCCGCACCGGCGCGCCCGCGGCGCTGCGCGTGCTCGAGGACGAGCGCTTCCAGCGCGGCGAGTTCGACACGCACTTCCTGGAGGGTTTCGACCTCTCGGCGCCGGTCGCCGACGAGGACCGCGCCGTCGCCGCGGCCGTCGCCGTGCGGCGGCACCATCTCGCGCGCCGCCGGGCCCTGGGCCCCGGCGCTTCCGAGCGCAGCGACTGGGTCGCGCGCCACCGCGGCGCGACGGTCGCACATCCCGTGCGCCAGGCGCCCGCGAACGCTCTGCCGGAGGCCGGACGATGAAGTACTTCGTCGAGATCGACGGGCGCGAACACGAGGTCCTGGTGCGCGAGCGCCTCGGCGAGCTCGAGGTGTGCGTCGGGGACCAGCCGGTGCAGCTCGCCTTCGAGGAGGTCGATCGCCTCGGGCAGATCGCGCTGCGCATCGACGGGAAGTCCTACGGCATCTCCATCGAGGGCGGAGCCAACGACGTCTCCGTCACCATCGCGGGGCACCACCACGCCGTGCACATCGAGGACGAGCGCGAGCGCGCCGCGCACGCCGCCGAGCGCGAGGCTTCGAAGCGCGGGGGCGACGTCAAGAGCGTCATGCCCGGCGTGGTCGTCCAGCTGCTCGTGGCCGAGGGCGACCGCGTCCAGTCCGGCCAGCCGCTCTTGATCCTCGAGGCCATGAAGATGCAGAACGAGATCGCCTCGCCGATCGACGGCGTCGTGAGCAAGCTGCGCGTGACCGAGGGCCAGGCCGTGAGCGCGGGCACCGCGCTCGCCCTCATCGAGGCGGTCGAAGCGGTCGACGGGTAGCCCGGACTTCGCCGGGAACCTGCGCCTCACTCGTCGACGAGCCGCACCTCGAAGAGCTTCGGCCAGAGCTTGCCCGTCACGAAGATGCGGCCCTCCTCGGCGTCGTACGCGATGCCGTTCAGCACGGCGTCGTCGTCGTCGATGGACGAGGGGTCGAAGATTCCCGAGAGGTCGATCCAGCCCAGGACGCGGCCGTCCTCGGGGTCCATGCGCACGATGCGCTCGGTCTGCCAGACGTTGGCCCACAGCTCGCCCTCGACGAACTCGAGCTCGTTCAGGTGGAACACCGAGGCGTCGCCCAGCCGGACCTCGAAGCGGCGCAGCTCCTCGAGCGTCTCGGGATCGCGCACCCGCACGACGTGCGTGCCGTCGGTCTGGAAGAGGTGCGTGCCGTCGGACGCCAGCCCCCAGCCCTCGCCACGAAAGGGCAGCTCGCGCGACAGCGACAGGTCGGAGGCGTCGTACACGCGCACGACGCGCTCGCGCCAGGTCAGCTGGTAGAGCTCGCCCGCGTGCAGCGCCAGGCCCTCGCCGAACAGCCGCATCGGCAGGCGCGTGATCTGCGTGACCTCGCCGGACTCGAGCGCGACGCGGCGCACCGACGAGGTCCCGTGCCGACCCGTGCTCTCGTACAGCGCCCCGTCGTGGAACAGGAGGCCCTGGCAGTACGCGTCCGGGTCGTGGGGATACTCGTTCACGACGCGCACGCGCTGAACCGGCAGCGTCCCCGCGCTCGAGTTGCGGCACGCGGGCAGGAGCGTGGCGACGAGGAACGCCAGCGACGCGAGCGCGCGCCGGAGGGCGAGCGCACCTCCGGGGGGGACTCGCTCGCCGGACGGGGAGCAGGGCCTCGGGTGTTCGGCGGAGTTCATGGTCGGGCGCGCCAGTGTAGTGGGGCGCACCGCCACCCGCAGCCCTCGTCCCCGCGGCCCGGCCCGTCCGCGGGCGGGGACTTTCGCGGACTGCGAACGGTCTGCGCGCGGCCCACGCATAGACTGTGAAGCCATGAAGGAGTGGATCCGAACGCTGATCGACTGGATCGAGATCGAGTCCGTGACCGGCGCCGAGGCCGACTACGGGGATTCCCTGGGGCGCCGCGTCGAGCAGCTCGGCCTCGACGTCGAGCGCCAGGAACTCTGCCCGGGTCGCTTCAACGTCCTGGCGCGCGCGGGAACGCCCGCCGTCGTGTTCTGCACGCACCTCGACACCGTGCCACCCTGGTTCGGAGCCCGCGAGGACACGGACTTCGTCCACGGCCGCGGCTCGTGCGACGCGAAGGGCCCCGCGGTCGCGATGCTCGCGGCCGTGGAGCGCCTCGTGCGCGGCGGCGAGGACCGCGTCGGCCTGCTCTTCACGGCCGGCGAGGAGATCGACAGCGCCGGCGCGCGCCTCGCGAACGAGCGCCTCGCCGATCCGTGGCGCCCGCGCTACGTGATCGTGGGCGAGCCGACGGGCAACCGCTTCGTCTCGGCCCACAAGGGCATCGTGAAGGGACGCCTCGTGGCGCACGGCGTCGCCGGGCACAGTTCGCAGCCGATCGGTCCCTCCGCCGTCCACGAGCTGGTCGGGTGCGTGCACCGGCTGCTGCAGGCGGACTGGGGCAGCCACGACCTGCTGGGGCCCGGCAGCATCAACTTCGGTCGGATCCAGGGCGGCGTGGCGCCCAACGTCGTGGCCGACCGGGCCGAGTCCGACTTCCTCCTGCGCAACGTCGAGCCGCTCGCCACCGCGGAGGAGAAGCTCCGCGCCGCCCTCGGGCAGCACGTCACGCTCGAGGGGGAGTACGCCAACTACGGTCCCATCGAGTTCCACGTCCCGGCGGGCGAGACCCCGATCGAGGTCGCCTTCGGCACCGACGCGCCGCACATGCCCGACTGGGGCACGCCGCTGCTCGTCGGTCCCGGCGACATCCGCGACGCCCACACCGACCACGAGAAGGTCTCGAAGGCGGAGCTCGAGCGCGCCGCCGCGCGCTACCACGACACCGCCCTCGAACTCCTGGCCCGCATCGACGCGGGATGAAGCGCTCCATGCCCGTTCGACCCCACGTATCGGAGGCCCGCGCGTGAGCTCCCACCTCACCGGCGAGGCCCTGCTGGACGCGCTCGAGGCCGGAACGCTCCGCGTCGCCGAGCCCCTGGACGACGGCACCTGGGTCGTCCACGGCTGGATCAAGGAAGAGATCCTGCAACTCTTCCGC
>CAYGPA010000264.1:0-2857 GCA_964351535.1 uncultured Planctomycetaceae bacterium | reverse complement strand
TTCGTCGGCGCGGACAGCATGGTCGACAGCCACGCGCTGATCGGTTCGTGCGCGCAGGTCGGCGTCGGCGTACACGTCTCGGCGGCGGCGCAGATCGGGGGCGTGCTCGAGCCGCCGGCGGCGCGGCCGGTGATCGTCGAGGACGGCGCCTTCGTCGGCGGGAACTGCGGCCTGTACGAGGGCGTGCGCGTCGGCGCGGGCGCCGTGGTGGCCGCGGGGGTCGTGCTGTCGGCGACGACGCCGGTCTTCGACCTCGTGAACGAGCGCGAGCTGCGCGGTACGCCGCGGGAGCCGCTGACGATTCCGCCGCGCGCGGTGGTCGTTCCCGGCACGCGGCCCGCGGGCGGTCCCTGGGCGCGCGAGCACGGCTTGCAGGTCGCGTGCGCGCTGATCGT
Source organism: uncultured Planctomycetaceae bacterium (assembly GCA_964351535.1). GTDB lineage: Bacteria > Planctomycetota > UBA1135 > UBA1135 > JAUIDW01. Next base: position 2,462 of record CAYGPA010000264.1, on the reverse strand, counting down.
GAAGTACCGCGACGCGGGCACGGACGTGCGCACGGCGCTGGAGGCGGCGCTGCGGCCGGCGGACGACGGGGCGTGACGCGGCGCAGGATCTGGACCGGGTTCGCGCTGCTCGCGCTGACGGCGGCGGCACTGTTCGGAGCGCTGGCGAACCGCAAGCTGCGCTGGCCCGACGATCCGGACTCGATCCAGCAGCGCTGGGAGACCGTGAGAGGCTGGGCGGACCTCGAGGCCTGGTCGTGGGATTCGGAGCTCGCCGCGATCGTCGACGGGCTCCCGGACGACGAGGGGCAGAGTTCCGAGGAGGCCTACGGGGCAGCCGCGCGCGACCTGCTCGCCTGGCACGCGCTCGACCGGAGCCGGGGACGCTGGCGCGGCCCGCTGGACGAGCCGAAGGCCGTCCACACCCATCGCCTGGGCGTGTACCTGATCGAACGGGGAGTCGCGGGAGAGCCGGAGGCCCTGGCCGCGGCCCTGCACCTCGGCTCCCGCCTGCGCCGCGAGGGGAGCCTGGCGCACTTCCTCGTCGGCGCGGAGCTCGCCGAGCGCGCCTTGGAGCTCGCGCGCGAGAGCGGGCTCGAGCCGCACCGCTCCGCGCTCGAGCGCTGGCGGCCGCGGCGCGAGGAGGTCTTCGCGGCCCTGGCGCGCGAGGCGGTGGGGGCCGTCGCCTCCATGGATGCCTTCGACCTGCCCGAACCCTCCGGAGCGTTCGCGCGCGCCCGTCGCGCCCTGTGGGACCGCGAGGTCGCGATCGCGAAGGACCACTACGCACGCCGGCTGGCCTGGATGCAGGAGGTCCGCAACGACCTCGACGCGCTCGCCGTGCGCGCGGGAGACCACGAGACGATCGACGTCGAGGTCTGGACGCTGACCCCGCTCGTGAAGCTCACGCAGCTCTCGGGCGGTCGCGTCGTGTCGAGCTTTGCCGACGTGCTTCGGTCCCACGCCGCGGCGCTCGGTCCGGGCTGAGCCAGGGTCCGGACGGGGCTGGTAGAATGCTCCGCATGAAGCACCTCGGAACTCGCCGTCGCCCTGCCCTGCGGGCGCTGGGCCTCTTCCTCGGCCTGTCCCTGCTCGCCGGGCCCTCCTCCGCCACGTGGTCGATCGTCGTCGTCGACACGTACACGCGCGAGGTCGCGATCGGCAGCGCCACGTGCCTCGCGAGCTTCAACCTGCGCCGCTTCCTGCCGGTGCTGAAGGTCGACCACGGCGTCGGCGCGGCGCAGTCCTTCATCGATCAGACGGCGATGAACCGCAAGCGCATCCTGCGCGGGTTCGACCGCGGCGCCGACCCGGCCGTGATCCTGCAGTTCCTGGCCGACAACGACGGCGGGCACCAGACGCGCCAGTACGGCATCGTCACGCTCGACGGCGGCGAGCCCGTGACCTTCTCGGGCAACGTCGCGGGCGAGGCCAAGCGCGGGGTCGTCGGGCAGGTCGGCAACCTGCGCTACGCGATCCAGGGCAACGTGCTGACCGGGGGTGAGGTCGTGGACGCCGCCGAGGCCGCGCTGCTGAACACCGACGGCGACCTGTCGTTCCGGCTGCTGAAGGCCATGCAGGCCGCGCGCTCGCTGGGCGGCGACGGGCGCTGCTCGTGCAACGTCAACGCGCCGACGATCTGCGGCGCCCCGCCGCCGAGCTTCACCAAGTCGGCCCACACGGGCTTCATGCTCGTGGCGCGCCCCGGAGACCCCGACGGCGTGTGCACGGCCCAGATGGGCTGCGCGACCGGGGAGTACTACATGGCGTTGAACTCGATCGGCACGGTGACCAGCATCGACCCCGTCATCGACCTCTCGATCAAGTACGTCACGTGGCGCTCCTCGAAGGAGGGGCGGCCCGACCACGTCAAGTCGCTGCTCGGCATCGAGCGCAACGCCATCGCGCCGGGGACGCCGGCGGCCAGCGCGCGGGTGTTCCTCGACCTGCGCGACCTCGACGACGTCGACATCCCCCAGGGCGGAGCCGACGTGACCGTCGAGACCGTGGACGGCTCGGTCGGCCACGCCGTTCCCGGGCCGGTCGTCGACCACGGCGACGGCTCGTACTCGTTCGCGTTCTTCGCCGGAGACACGCCGGGCGTCGACGAGTGGCGCGTGGTCGTCGACGACGGCCAGGGCGCCGTCCAGCTGCGTCAGCGCATCGTCCTGCGCGTCGAGGCCGGGCCGAACGACCGCGGGCGCTGAGGGCGGGCACGGCAGGAGCGGGCGCCCGTGCTGCTCCTGACCGGTGGCCACGCGATCCACCGCGGTCTCCGCGCCTCGCGCTCGGACGGGACCTCCGCCTGACGAGCGTGATCGGCTCCTCCGGGTGAACAACGTGCCTGGAAACGACAGCTAGCGCGGAGCGTGGAAGCGCGTCTTCGTCTCGGCCATCTGGACCAGGCTGGAGGCCGGCGCGAAGCGGCTGGCGCCGCCGGCGCGGCGCAGCACGTCGGGAGCGCTGGCGATGCGGCGCAGGCG
>CAYGPA010000263.1:4489-7836 GCA_964351535.1 uncultured Planctomycetaceae bacterium | reverse complement strand
GGGCACCCGCCACGGCCTACCCCCGATCCCAGAACGATCTCGCGCGCGACCGTCGACGGACGGCGCGCCTACCCGTGAGGACCGCTCCGATGAAGATCCGCATCGAGTACTGCGTGCAGTGAAACTACGAACCCCAGGCGGCCGGTCTGGCCGCCGAACTCCAGAAGGCCTTCGGCGACGTCGAGCTCGAGCTCGTGCGTTCCGGAGGGGGTGCCTTCGAGATCGACGTCGACGGACGACGCATCTTCTCCAAGCTGGAGGCGGGGAGGTTCCCCGCGTACCAGGAGATCCCGGGGCTCATCGGCTGACGTGCACGAGCGCCCCCGCAGCGACGGGTTCGTGGCGCGAAACCCCGGCGCACACGTCGATGGCGCGTGCGCCGCTCGTGGCGGTCCGCGCGGAATCGATCAGCCGGAAAGCACGGCGATGAGTACCAAGGCGATGGCGAGTACGCCTACGACGAGCGAGATGATGCCGTTGGTCTGGTCGGCGGTGGTCAACGTGTTGGGCTTCATGGGGGGGAGTTGGGGGTGGGGTGCGCGAGCATCCAGGCTCTCAGAATTACCACGATCTCTCGAAACCTGTCGGGATTTCGCGGGTCTCCGAGGGCACCCAGCTCCCTCTCCACTTCGGCGCCCGGAAGCTCCCAGTGGAGGCCGACCGGGGATTACCCGCTACCTCTGTTGTATAGGTGCGCTGGGGCTCACGGCCCCGGCGGCCCTCGCCGCCGCGACGCCGGTCCTGCACGCTCGATCCCCGGGTACGCAGGGGCAAGAGCGAGGCGAACGCGGCAAGGAGTATCCGGAGGTCGTCGACTCGCGCGCCGGTCCGCTGCTCGTGCACGAGGACGGCCGCGGGCGCTGCGACCACGCGCTGGTCGGCCTCACCGGCGCGCCCGGTGCCGGGTTCGTCGCCGCCTGGCGGGACGAGCGCGACGGGATCGACGGGATCTACATGGCCCGGCTCGATCCCGCGGGCGATCGGCTCGAGCCCGATCGGCCGATCCACGGCCCGGATCCCGACGACCTGCACGACGAGGCCTCCGTGGCCCTCACGCCCGAGGGCGCGCTCGGCATCGCCTGGGTCGCCGACGTCGGGCGCGGGCGCGAGGTCCGCCTGCGCGTGATCACCGCGGAACGCGAGGACCTCGGCGAGCTCCCGCTGGGTCCTGCGTTGCGCGACGAGCCGGAGCTCGGACCGCGGATCACGGTGGGGGCGGACGGAGGGTTCGCGCTCGCGACGCGCCAGGGCCTGCGCACGCTCTTGCGCCGTTTCGCTCCGGATCGGTCGCCGCGGGGCTCGGTCGTGCCGCTCGGCACCGCGTCCCGCCCGGCGCTCGGGCCACCGCGAATCGCGCAGAACGCGCGCGGCGACGTCCTCGCCGGCTGGAACACCCAGGGCGGCATCGCGCTCGAGCTGCGCACCGGCGAGGGCGAGCGCCTGCCCATCGCGCTCGACCCCGGCCAGTTCCGCGACGTCACGGCCGATCCGCAGGGCGGCTGGTACGTGCTGGTGCAGACCTCGCTGCACCTCCTCTTGCGGCACCGCGACGCCGAGGGGCACATCGATCGCTCGGACGCGATCGTCGGCGAGGGCCTGTACCCCTACGCCCAGATCGTGGCCTGGGACGAGGGGCTGGCGATCCTGACCGAGGTGCTCGAGCGCGACGACGACCGGCGCACGCGCTACGGCCCGATCGAGCTGCACCTCCTGCCGCCCGACGGCACGTTCGACCCCGAGCGACGCGCGCTGGCCGTCGTCGCGGAGGAGTCGCGGGGCGCCACCGAAGCGTGGATCGCGTCGGCGGGGAATCGGCTCATGGTGGCCTGGAACGAGCACCGCGGCGCGAACGACGACATCTACTTCCGCACCATCGGCGGCGAGGAGCGCATGGGCCGCGTCCGGCGGCTGAACGACGACGTCAGCAGCTCCCACCAGCGGCACGGCGCCATCGACGGCCAGGGGGGCCGCGCGGTGCTGGCCTGGCTGGACGATCGCAGCGGCCGGGACCGGCCCTTCGTGCGCTTGCTCGACGAGAGCGGCGCGTTCCTCAGCGACGAGATCGCCGTGCCCGCGTCGCCTCCCGGCGCGGACGAAGCGCGGAAGCCGGGGCCCGCAGCCGGGCCGAATCCCCGCCGCGCGCGAGCCCGGGGCCGGCGCCGCTCGGGGCCTCGCGCCGTGCGACCCACGGTCACGCTGGGGTCCGACGGCGGCTTCCTCGCCACGTGGAAGGAGCAGGACCGCGCGGGTTTCTCGCTGTTCTCGCAGGCCTTCGGCCCGGACGGCCGCTCGCGCAACGCCGCGTCCCAGGTCGACCCGGGCCTGTTCACCCCTCCGGGCTGGGGGGCGTCGAGCGCCGCGATCCCCGGAGCTCGCGGCTACCTGCTGGTCTGGGTCCGCGAGCGCGTCGGCGTCTGCCTCGTCCGGCTGACCTCCGCCGGGGCTCCCGCGGGAGACGTCGAGATCCTCTCCGAGACGAAGGACTGCCGGAACCCGTCGATCGCGCACCTCGACGACCGTCGCTTCATCGTCGCCTGGGACGTCGCCCGCGACGAGAACGTCAACGACATGCGCGGTCGGTTCCTGCGCGAGGACGGTCGCCTCGACGGCCCGGAGCTGCGCTTCACGCGCTCGCGCACGAGCTACGACGCCGACCCCACGGTCGCACCGGCCGGTCGCGGGTTCTTGCTGGCGTGGGTCGCTCGCAAGGAGTCCGACCGCGACGTGTACGCGCGCCTGTACGACCGCGACGGCGCGCCGCAGGGACGTCCGCTCGCGATCACGCCGCTGCTCGGAGCGCAGGATCAGCCGTGCCTGGCGCGCCTCTCCGACGGCTCCTGGGCCGTGGCCTGGCGGGACGACCTCTCCGGGACCAGCCACGTCCTCGTGCGCCGGATCGACGCCAACGGCCGGGACCTGGGCCCCGTCCGCCGGCTGCACGGCCTCGGCGGAGGGTTCGTGGACGAGACCCTGGATCCCGACATCGCGGCCCTCGGAGACGGCCTCCTGGGCCTCTGGTCCGACGTTCGGCGCTCCCGCGGCTTCGACGTCGCCGCACGTATCCTGGGTCCCGGCTTCGACTTCGAGTCCGATCGCTGACGGCGCACCCCCGGGTTTTTCGAGTCGGGGCCGAACACGGGGAGGCCGGCGTGCGTCCTAGCCAGGTGCTTCCCCCGGGTCCGGCCGCTCGATTCCCGCGGAGCGGCCCGAGGGCCATCAGGAGCGACGGGAAGCCAAGCTCGCACCAGCCGGACCCGGGTCCGGCTGGTCTTTTTTTTTGTGACCCGGGGTTCCCGGGTCCGGCTGGTCTTTTTTTTTGTGACCCGGGGTTCCCGGGTCCGGCTGGT
>CAYGPA010000263.1:0-4389 GCA_964351535.1 uncultured Planctomycetaceae bacterium | reverse complement strand
CTTTTTTTTGTGACCCGGGGTTCCCGGGTCCGGCCGCTCCCCTTGCCGGGGCAACGCGACCGGGTCCGTTCGGTCGGGTGACCTTGGCCTTCCGGGGCCGCGGACTCCGGACGGGGTTCGGTAGACTTCGGGGATGCTCGGCGCGCGCCCTCTTCCCGCGTCCTGGGGGCGGCCGAGCCGCTTCGGGTGGCGCCGTTCGTCCTCGCCGCTGCTCCTGCTCCTGCTCGTGGGCGGGGCGGCCCTCGAGGGCTGCGGAGGGGCCGAGAGCGCTCCCACGATGCAGCTCGACCGCGTGGTGGACTCGCTGCTGCACAGCGACGAGCTCGAGGTCCGGCGCGAGGCGCCCGGTGAGCCGGTCACCACGGGCTCGATCGCGCCGCGCGTGAAGTCCGAGGGCGACACCGGCCCGCTGCCGGCCCTCGTGATGACGCCGCCGGCCGAGGTCGCGCTGCGCGTGCCGGCCTCGGGGCCGGGTGCGGTGCTGCGGCTGGCCGCGGGACTCGACGCCAGCGCCTACACCCAGGAGGGCGTGCCGTCGGTGCGCTTCGAGGTCGAGTACAAGGGCCGGCTCGTCCTGGACGAGGTGCGCGCCGCCGGCCTCTCCGAGTCGCGCGAGGACCTGTCCTGGAGGCGGCTCGAGCTTCCGGTGGGAGCGGGGGGCGAGCTGGTCCTGCGCACGAGCCTGCCGGGCGACGTCGATCCCGAACGGCCCGCGCCCCGGGCGGGCTTCGGCCTGCTGGAGATCTCCGTTCCCGACGTTCGCGCGCGCGCGAACGCGACCACCGCGCAGCCGAACGTCGTGCTGATCTGCATCGACACGCTGCGCGCGGACCGACTCTCGGCGCACGGAAGCGCGGAGAGCGGGACGTCCCCGACGCTCGACGCGCTCGCGGCCCGCGGCACGCTCTTCGAGCGCGCGTACTCCGCCACGCCGTGGACGTGGCCGTCGACGGCCTCGCTGCTCACTTCGCTCGCGCCGCCCGAGCACGGCCTGCTCGACGTCGACTCGTGCTACCTCGCGCACCAGCTCGAGACGCTCGCGGAGGCCTTCTGGGAGGCCGGGGCGGCGACGGCGGCGTTCTCGTGCAATCCGCTGGTCGCGGCGAACAAGAACTTCGACCAGGGCTTCCAGCAGTTCACCGAGTACGAGTGGGCGGACACCGACGTCGTGCTCCGGGACGTCGAGCCGTGGCTGCGGGACGCGGCCGAGCACCGCTTCTTCCTCTACCTGCACGTGACCGAGCCGCACCGACCCTACGCGCCCGACGAAGACCTCGCCGAGCGCTTCGCGGGCGCGGCTCCCGAGGGGTACTCCGACTCCGCCTGCAAGCCGTTCCTCGACGCGCGCGGCGTCGGGCAGAGATACGACGAGGCGCGCCTCGCGGAGCTCCTGCGCCACCGGCTCGGGCTCTACGACGGCGAGATCGCGTCGGTCGACCGCCAGTTTGCGCGCCTGCTCGAGCTGCTCGCGGAGCTCGGCGTCGACGACCGGACGGTGGTCGCGGTCACGAGCGACCACGGCGAGGAGTTCGCGGAGCACGGCATGCTGGGTCACGGGAAGCAGCTCCACGACGAATCGCTGCACGTTCCGCTGATCCTCGCCGGGCCCGGCGTTCCCGTCGGCGTGCGCGTGTCCGAGCCGGTCGAGAACCGCTTCGTCGGGCCGACGCTGCTGGCGCTCGCGGGGATCGACGCGCGGCGCAACCTCTCGGGCGTCGACCTGCTCGATCGGGCGGCCGTCGCCGCGCGCGCCGAGGAGACGATGTTCTTCACGGTGCAGCGCGGCCAGGGCGTCGACCCCGAGCGCGGCGGGCGCTTCCCGCTGCCGGAGCTGCAGGCGGCCCAGCGCGGTTCGTGGCGCGTGATGTGGTCGGAGCAGGGCGGCCTCGACCGCAGCGAGTGGACCGCGCTGTACGACCTCGAGGCGGATCCGCAGGCGCGTCGGAACGTCGCCGGCGAGCATCCCGAGCTCGCGCGCGAGCTGGTCGGCGAGATCCGCGCCTGGCTCGAACGCGGCGAGCGCGTGCGGCCGCGCGCGCTCGACGGCGGCGAGGCCGCCCAGGGCATGCTCCAGGAGATCGGTTACATCGACGAGGATTGACCCGCGCGAGCGGGGCACTACCGTCGGCTGCACCCATGGCCGACCGAGAAGACCCGCCCTTCCGTCCGTACGTGTCCGCGAGCGAGAGGCCCGTCGAGCTCTCGCTGAAGGCGCTCTTGATCGGCGTCGTCTTCGGCGCGCTCTTCGGGGCCGCCAACGCCTACCTCGGCCTGGTCGCCGGCCTGACGATCTCGACGTCGATCCCGATCGCCGTGATGACCGTGGCGGCCTTCGGGATCCTGAAGCGCCTCGGAGCGCGCACGTCGATCCTCGAGGCCAACCTGACGCAGACGGTCGGGTCCGCGTCGAGCTCCGTCGCGAGCGGCGTGATCTTCACGCTGCCGGCCCTGTTCATGTGGGGCTTCCCGCCGGGCCTCCTGCAGATGGCGGCGCTGGCCACGATCGGCGGCCTGCTGGGCGTGCTGTTCATGATCCCGCTGCGGCCCTACCTCATGGAGCGCGAGCACGACCGGCTGCCGTACCCCGAGGGCACGGCCTGCGCGGAGGTCCTGAAGGCGACCGAGACCGGCGGAGCACGCGCGCGCACGGTCTTCCTCGGGCTCGGCGTGGGCGCGGTGTTCAAGGTGCTGACGGACCTCGCGCGCGTCGTGCCCGGCAAGGTCGGGTTCGGCTTGCCGCTGCTGCCGCAGGCGCACCTCGCGTCGAAGGTCTCGTCGGCGCTGTTCGGCGTCGGGTACATCCTCGGTCCGCGCATCGCGTCGATCATGGTGGGCGGGGGGCTGCTCTCCTCGCTGGTCCTGATCCCGGCCATCGCCATCTGGGGCGCGGACCGCGCCGCCCCGCTGTATCCCGAGACGGCGCTGCGCATCGCCGACATGGACTACGAGCAGCTGTGGACCAAGTACGTGCGCTACATCGGCGCCGGAGCCGTGGCGGCGGGCGGGATCATCACGCTCGCGAAGTCCGTTCCGACCATGATCGAGAGCTTCCGCGTCGGCGCCGCGCAGCTGCGCGCGCGCGTGGCCGCCGGCAGCGAGGCGCGGATCGACCGCACGCGCCACGACCTGCCGCTGTCGGTCGTCGGAATCGGCGCGCTGATCCTGATCGTCGTCATGGCCGCGATCCCGCACCTCTTCGGACCCCTCGACTCGCTGCCGCTGCGCATCACCGCGTCGCTCTGCATCGCGATCTGCTCGTTCTTCTTCGTGACGGTTTCGTCGCGCATCGTCGGCCTCGTCGGCGTGACGTCGAATCCGACCAGCGGCATGACGATCGCCTCGCTGCTGTTCACCGCGCTGGTCTTCCTGGCCCTCGGCTTCTCCGGAGACGTCGGCAAGGTCGCGGCGCTGTCGGTGGGGTGCGTGATCGCGATCGCCGCCTCGATCGCCGGCGACACCTCCCAGGACCTGAAGACCGGCTTCCTGCTCGGCGCCACGCCGCGCATCCAGCAGATGGGTGAGCTGTTCGGCGTCCTGGGCTCGACCATCGCCGTGTGCTGGACGGTGCGCATGCTCGACGCCTCGATGGGCTTCGGCTCCGTCGACCTGCCCGCGCCGCAGGCGACGCTGATGAAGGTCGTCGTCGAGGGCGTGCTGGAGCAGAACCGGCCGTGGGTGCTGATCGGAATCGGCGTCGCCATCGCGGTGGTCGCCGAGCTCTTCCGCCTGCCCTCGCTGGCCTTCGCGGTCGGCGTGTACCTGCCCGTCTCGACCATGGTGCCCGTGTTCCTGGGCGGGATGCTGCGCATGCTGCTCGACCGCGGCGCCAGGACGACCGAGCAGGCCGAGGCCCGCCGCGACCGCGGCGTCCTGTTCGGCTCGGGGCTCGTCGGCGGCGCCGGCCTCGCGGGGGTGGCGATCGCGGCCACCGCCTATGCTCTGGGCGAGAAGCCGGCCGGGGTCGGCTACGCCTGGGCCGGTGCGTTCGCGGGTCCGCTGGCCGTGCTCGCGTTCGCCGCCCTGATCTGGCTCTTCGTCCGGATCTGCACCGCCGAGACGGAAGTCGAGTAGGCCCTGCCCTCCGAACCCCGGGCCTGCGCGCCGAGGTCGCGGGGAGGGGCGGCTCCCGGGCTCTCCGGATCCGGGAAGCGCCGAGTTCCGAGACGCCGACTGTTGAACCGAGCCTCGCAGGCCCAAGGGCTCGTGTTGCGAGCCCGAACGCTTCACGAGCGCGCAGCCGAAACGACACGACCGGCGGCCGCCTCTCGGCGCCTGCCGGCACTTTGCGAACTCCTGCGTCCTCGACGACCCACCCGGCGTCTTCGCCGATCCATGCCGTGGATCGCTGCGGGGCCGGCGCCCGCAAAGCACCAGCAGGAGCCGGGCTGA
>CAYGPA010000262.1:0-7841 GCA_964351535.1 uncultured Planctomycetaceae bacterium | reverse complement strand
TCACTTCCGCGGGTCGGAGGTCGGTCACGTCAGCAGTCCTCTGGGTCCGGTGTTGGGGTCTGAGTGCCTGGGCCGAAGAGCCTAGGCCGTGGGCAAGGGCGCGCGCCGCATACGCTGCTCCAGCTCGTGGAGCCGGCCCTGCACCGAGTGGTCGATCATGCGGTTCTGAACGAAGATTCGTGCGCCGCCCACGAGCTCGGGAACGACGCGGCCCTCGAGGAGCACGGTCTTTCCCAGCTTGCGGCCGAGCGCGTCGGCCAGGGAGTCGATCTGGTCCTGCCCCAGCGGGCGCGGGGACTCGACGACGCCCTGCACCGTTCCCTGCTCGGCGAGCTGGCGGCGCCGGAAGGCGGGCGCCAGCTCCGGCAGCACGTCGAGGCGCCGCTTGTCGAGCAGGAGTCGGATGAAGTTGTAGGTGAGCTCGTGGAAGCTGCCCTGGAACGCCTGGAGGCGCTGGGCCTTCTCCGCCAGCGGCACGCGCGCGCTGAGCAGGAAGCTCCTGACGCGCGGATCCTCGACCTCGCGGCCGAGCGCCGCGACGTCGTTCGCCACTGCGTCGACGACGCCCTTGTCGCGGGCGATCTCGAACAGCGCATCGGTGTAGCGCGCAGCGACGGAACCGATCCTCACGCGTCCTCCTTGACCTCGCCGACGAGCGACTCGACCAGGCGGCGGTCGTCGGCGCTGTCCACGTTGCGGCCGAGGACCTTGGAGGCGGCGTCGATCGAGAGGGTCACGACGGTGTCGCGGATCTCGGCGATGGCCTTCTCCTGCTCGGAGCGGATGGTCTTGCGAGCCGTTTCGATCAGCTCCCGGGACTCCTGGCTCGCGGCCTCGATGATCTCGCGCTCGCGCACGCCGGCGCGTTCGCGGGCCTCGTTCAGGAGCTTGTTGGCGTCGGCCCGAGCCTCGCCGAGCTTGATCTCGACCTCGGCACGCGCCTTCTCGGCGGCTTCACTGGCCTCCTCGGCTGCAGTGATCTTGCGCTGGGCCATCTCGTCGCGGCTGTCCAGCGCACGACTGATGGGCCCCAGAACGACCTTCCACATCGGCACCATGGCCAGGAGGAAGATGATCCAGGTCCAGAGCAAGCCACCACCCGCCGACGGGTCGAAGGGGTTCAGTCCCCCTCCACCTTCGGAGGCGATCAGCATCGTCAGCATCGTCATCGGCAGGACCTCGTGGTCGTTCGACTTCGGCAGGTCGTGTGGGCCGCTCCGGGAGACCCGCGGGGCTCCGAGCCTGTCCCCGCGTTTTCACGGGGCCACGCTCGGCGCGGGTCTCGACGGAGCGGCTCTCCCGAACCGCCGGAGCGATCTACGTCTTCAGGGCGATCAGCAGGGTGACCACCACGGCGAACAGCGCCACACCCTCGATCAGAGCGCAGAGGATGATGGAGCCGCCGCGAATGTCCGCGGCCGCCTCGGGCTGACGGGCGATGCCTTCGTTGGCCGAGGAGCCGATCTTGCCGATGCCGAGGCCGGCGCCGACGACGGCGAGGCCGGCACCGAGCGCGGCACCGAGGAAACCGTAGGGAAGGTTGTCTCCCGCCGCAGCGAGCATCTCAGGGGCAGTCATGGTCTAGCGCTTTCTCCTTCGCATGCGGCCGGCGGCCGTCGCTCTGGAACACGAGGCAATAAGGGAATGGTTCGGGTTTGATGGTCTCCCGAGCATCAGTGCTCGGGGTGCACGGCGGTACCGACGAAGATCACGGAGAGCTGCGTGAAGATGAAGGCCTGCAGCATCGCGACGAACGTCTCGATGATCATGATGAAGACCGCGAAGCCGACGGCGAGCGGCGCGGAACTGTAGCCCACGGTCGCGGCCTCGCCCCCCTGGCCGAAGAACATGATCAGGCCCATGCAGGAGAGCACGATCAGGTGGCCGCCGGTCATGTTCGCGAAGAGACGAATCATCAACGCGAAGGGCTTCACCATCAGGCCGATCAGCTCGACGACGAACATCAGCGGCCACAGCAGGAGGGGCAGTCCGTGAGGGACGAGGTTGATCCAGAACGCCAGCGGCCCCTGGGCCACCATGCCGCAGACGAGCATGGCCCCCAGCGTGATCGCGGCCATCGCGCCGGTCACGAAGATGCTGGCCGTGGCCGTGCCGCCACCGGGCAGTAGGCCGAACAGGTTCTGGAACAGAATGAAGAAGAAGATCGCGAGGAAGAACGGCAGGAAGCGCTTGCCGCGGTCCCTCCCCATGACGGGGTAGACCATCTCGTCGCGAATCCAGAGCGCGAACCCGGAGAAGAGCCGCGTGACCTTGTCGCCGCCGCCGTTGCGGATGTGCGCGGCGCATCCGCTGAAGCACACGAAGATCAGGAGCACCGCCGCGACCTGGTAGACCTGGAAGTTCGTCACCGACAGCATCCCCGTCGGATGCCCGGCCTCGTCCTGCGTGAAGAAGTTCAGGAACGCGGGCACGGCGAACTGCAGCGGCTCGCCGCCGATCAGCACGCGGCCGGGCTTCAGGTGCAGGAACAGCGCCAGGAACGGGTCGTTGGCGTGGTGGTGCTCGACGTGCATGCCGATCCACACGGTCCCGATCACGAGCAAGGCGATGAGGAGGGTACGCATGACGATCAGAGGGCCCTCGGCTCCTTGAGCGTACGGGCCACGTCGAGGCTGCCGAGCAGGCTGACCGTCAACGCGGCGGCGGGAAACGCGATCAACGCCGCGCGCCAGTCGGCGGAGGCGGCGGAGGGATCGAGCAGGTGCAGCGCGACCCCCACGGCGATCATCGCCAGGAACTTCACGAGGAACGCGACGCCCATGGCCTGCATCACGCGGTTGGGGGCCTCGCGCGCCATCTTCATCTGCATGGCGACGCAGAGACCGGCCACGGCGCATCCGAGCAGCGCTCCACCCAGCACCCCGACCCCGACCGGACCCCCGACCGCCCACGCAATGCAGGCAGCGACGGCCACGGCCGCCAGGGTTCCGACTTGAGCGCGCAGGATCATCGCTGGGTGTCTCGAGATCGAGTGTCTTGGGGGGTCGACGGGAAGTCGCGATCGGGAGTCTTCGTGCCGGCGGGCGGGACGCGCTTCACGAGCGAGATGAACGCGCCCGTGGCTCCGAGCAGGATGCCCGCGATCATCAACCACGGCTCCGTTCCGAGCTTTCCGTCCAACCACCAGCCAAAGAACCCCATCACGAGAAAGGTCCCGGCAAACTGGATGCCCACGCCTGCATAGCCGAGCGAGCGTGAGCGGGATGCCAGCATGTGCCGCGCCTTTCTCGAAGGCGACCGTCCGCGCGACCGTGTGCTCGCTGCGGGCCTCCCGGAGCGGGCCCACGGCTTCGCGGCGCAAGCAGAGTAGTGAGGGGGCCCGCCCCGTCAACACTCCCCTTCGGGAATTGATCGCTCCTCGACACATGCCGGTCCATGCATCGAAGGCGCCCCGCCCATGCCCCCGGCGTATGGCGGCTTCGGGTCGGGCCGCGGGCGGGAGCTTCGCTCCACGCCGCCCCCGCGCAGCGCTCGGGCCCGATCCCGCTTCCGGGTTCGCGGTTCGTCCCGCCCGGCCCGCGACCTGGTGGCCGAAGAGGGCTATGCTGCGCGGCCCTTCCTCGCACCCCGCGCGCCCCGAAGGCGCCAGTCACGGTCCCGACGACCGCCAACCACCCCCGAAGAGAGCCTTGGAACGCACCCTCGTCCTCGTCAAGCCCGACGGCGTCCAGCGCGGCCTGATCGGCAGCATCCTGCAACGCTTCGAGTCCAAAGGCCTGCGCATCGTCGGCCTCAAGCTGCGGAAGTTCCCCGACGAGCTCATTCGCGAGCACTACGCCGTGCACTCCGCGCGCCCGTTCTACGCGAGCCTCGTCCGCTTCATGACGTCCGGCCCCGTCGCGGCGATCGCGCTCGAGGGGGAGAACGCCATCGCGGTGACGCGCAACCTCGTGGGCGCCACCAACGGCCAGGAGGCCGCGCCGGGAACCATCCGCGGCGACTACGGCATGTCCGTCTCCTACAACCTCGTGCACGGCTCCGACGGTCCCGAGTCGTCCGCCAAGGAGCTCTCGCTCTTCTTCGGAGACGACGGCGACCTGTGCGACTGGACGCCGACGATCGAGTCGTGGGTGTACGACCAGGACGACAAGGGCTGAGAGGTACTGGAGCGATTCCCACGCAAGCTCTGACCGCCTCCCAGGTGGGCGAGCTCGTGGCCGAGATCGCCCCGCGCGTCGCCGGCCTGCGAGTGCGCGACGTCCATCCGCTGCCGCCCACCGATCTGGTGCTCGTCTGCGAGGACCCCGCGCGCGGTGACCCGGCCAGGCCGGTCCGCCTGCGCCTCTCCGCCGACCGCGGTCTCCCGCGCCTGCACCTGCAGCACGGGCGGCTGCCGGGGCGCGGCGGGCCGGCGGGGCCGTTCTTCCAGGCCGTCCAGGCCGCGCTCGAGGGCGCCGTCCTCACGGAACTCGTCCAGGTCGCCGGCGACCGCGCCGTGCGCGTCCGCTTCCGGACCCCCGGCGGCGGAGCCGGCCTCGCGCTCGAGCTCTTCGGGCGCAACGCGAACCTCTGCCTGCTGGACGGCGAGGACCGCGTGGAGGAGCTCCTGGCCCCGCCCGCCGGCCGCCCCTCGTCCGGCGAAGCGCCGCGTCTCGAGACCGGAGCGCCGTGGCGCCCCCCCGGCGGCGGCGCCCCGCCGACGGCTGCCGGGGAGTCCCTGCGCGGGGCGCTCGGCGACCCCGGTCCGGCGCCGCGCCACGCCGAGCTCGACGCACCGCTCTCGTGGATCGTCGAGGCCGTCCTCGGCAGCGAGGCCGAGCAGCGACGCGTCGACGCGCTGCGCAAGCGCTTGCTCGAGCGGCTCGCGCGCCGCGAGTCGCGCACGCGCCGCAACCTGCGCGGGATCGAGGAGCGCGAGCGCGAGGCCGCCGCGCTCGAGCGCCTGCGCGAGAGCGGCGAGCTCCTGAAAGCCCACCAGCACGACCTGAAGCGCGGCGCGAGCCAGGTGGAGCTCGCCGACTGGTTCGCGGGCGAGGACGCCACGCGCGTGATCGAGCTCGACCCCGGGCTCTCGCCGAAGAAGAACGTCGAGAAGCTCTTCGCGCGCTACCGCAAGCTCAAGCGCAAGACCGCCAACCTGCCCGCCGAGCGCGCGTTCCTCGAGGAGCGCCTGGAGCAGCTCGCCGCGTTCCGCGCCCGCGCCGAGGATCCCGCAACGGATCCCGAGACGCTGGCCGAAAAGGCCGCGCGGCAGGACTTGCTCGAGACCGAGCAAGCCGTCCCGAAGCGCCGCAAGAAGCCGGAGCCCAGGCGGCCCTACCGGACCTTCGAGGGCTGCCGCGGCGGCGAGATCCGCGTCGGGCGCACGGCCTCCGACAACGACGAGCTGACGCTGCGCCACTCGCGCGGCAACGACCTCTGGCTGCACACGGCGGACGCGCCCGGCAGCCACGTGATCCTGCGCGTGCAAGGTCGCGAAGAGCCCGACGCCGAGGAGATCCTCGACGCCGCCCACCTCGCGGCGCACTTCTCGCCCCTGCGCAGCGCCGCGCGCGTCAACATCCACGTGGCCCGGCGCAAGGAGGTCCACAAGCCCAAGGGCGCGAAGGCCGGCCTCGTGCACCTGTCGGGCGGCAAGGTCCTGCGTGTCCGGGTGCAACCGGAGCGCCTGGCGCGGTTACTGGGGAAGCCCGGAGCCGGCGGCGTGCGCCGTCGCGACGCCTGAGGCATGCTGTTCGACCCGATCCGAGCCCCGCAGGCCCCGCAGGCCCGCGGGCCCAGGAACGTTCCCGCCCCCGGCTCCTGCCCCGGGCGGGTACCGAACCTGGCAAGCGCCAACCGATGGACCCCATGAACGCCGATCGATTCTCCCCGAGCGCCCCGAGCGCCCCGAGCGCCCCGAGCGCACCGAGCGCCCCGAGCGCACCGGTCGCAACCGGGATCGCAGCCCTCTTCCTGCTGCTCGTGGTCGCCTGCCGCGGCGCCCGGTCCGACGAGGGCGATCCGCAGCAGGTCGCCGACATGCACACGGAGCTCGCGCTGCGCTACTTCGATCTGGACGACCTCCAGCGCGCCGAGCAGCAGGCCCTCAAGGGCCTCGAGGTCGAACCGGACAACCGCCCGCTGCGCCACATGATCGCGTGGATCCAGCTGCGCTACGGCACGCGCGACAACATCATCCGCGCCGAGGGCATCTTCCGGCAGCTGCTCGACGAGACGGGCGAGGACTACCGCATGTGGCTCGGCCTGGCCGAGGTCCTCGAGCGCAAGGCCCTCTTCTACCGCGAGGCCGGCGAGGCCATGGGTGCCGGTCGCCGCGACCCGCTCGAACCCGGTCAGCGCCAGGCGGAAGCGCGCGAGCTGCTGCGAACCGCCGACGCCACCTGGCGCGAGTCGGTGGACGCCTACCACGAGGTGCTCGCGCTGAAGCCCGAGGACCTGAAGGCCATGAACGGTCTGCAGCGCGTGCACGCCCTGCTCGACGAGCCGGAGATCTCGCTGGACTGGTCCGCGAACGTGATCGAGGTCAGCGACCGCGAGCTCGAGTTCTGGGACACCCAGCTGGCGCGCGCGGACCTGACGGCACCCGAGGAGGAGCGCCTGCGCGGCCTGCGCGAGGACGCGATCGACCTGCAGGTCGGAACCCACCTCGCGGCGGCCACGCAGCAGCGCCGCATGGGCCGACTGCGGGAAGCGCTCAGCAGCATGGACGCGATCCTCGCGCGCCGCGAGTTCGCCGATGCCTACGGGATGCGCGCGCAGCTCCTGCGCGACCTCGGACGCCACGAGGAGGCGATCCAGAGCATCGACGAGTACCTGCGCCTCTCGACCAAGGAGTTCGAGCACCCCGACGTCCGCCGCGCGTACGCCCTGCGCAAGGAGTGCGAGGCGGCGCGCCGGCGCAAGACGATGCCCGCGGGAGGCTGAAGGCGCGCGCGCCCCGGGAACCGGCCCCGGGGCACCAGACCGGCAGGGCCCGTCCCTAGAAGCGCTTGCCGTCGCCCAGCAGGCCGCGGCGCAGCGTCTCCTCGAGTTCTTCCTGGGGGCGCCACGTGCGCCTGCGCCGCTGGCCCCAGTTGTCGATCAGCTCGACCTTCACCTCGCCGTCCTCGGGCCGTTCGCAGAGCGCCTGGCTGACCGCGTTGCGGCCCGTCGCCGGCACGCCGTTCACCTCCAGCAGCACGTGACCGCGCTGGATGCCGAGAGCCGCGGCGATCGTGCCCGGCTCCGTCCGCAGCACGACGAGACCCGCGCCCGGCTCGACACCGAGACGCGCGGCGTCCTCGTCCCCGAGGGGCCGCAGGTACACGCCGAGCACGTCGGTCCGCAGCTCCGCTGGGCCCCTCGAGCGCAAGGCATTCCCGAGCGACGGCTGCCGCGGCTGCAGGAAGCGGTCGAGGGTCGGAAAGCTGTCGCTCCAGAGTTCCGCCGACAGCGATCCCTCGGTCGCCACGCGGCCGCGCAGCTCCGGATTCGCCTCGAGCAACTCATCCAGCGACGCCGCCTCGTACTCGCGAACCCGCTCGACGCCGTCGACCTCTTCACGCACGGTGGCCTTCGCGCCCTCGGGCGTCACGCTGAGCTGGAACCCCTGCGAGCTCTGCGACAGGGTGCCGGTCGAGCCGGCGCCACCGAGCGGCGCGCCGCGGGCCGCCTCGCCGAACATCGAGCGCAGGCGCTCGAGCTCGCGGTGCATGTCGCCCCAAGAGTCGCCGAAGAGCCCCGCGAAGGGGTCGGCGTGGCGGCCGGCGAAGGGGTCGGCTCGCCAGCTCAGACCCGGACCGAAGGCCAGTCCGCCGCGCGCGCCGTTCGCGGCGCCGGCGGCCCCGAGCTGACGCAGGGCCAGGCGCGCGGTCCAGGCGAGCTCGGGCTCGCGCTGG
>CAYGPA010000261.1:0-7869 GCA_964351535.1 uncultured Planctomycetaceae bacterium | reverse complement strand
GTGATCTGGGCGCGGATCAGGATCATCAGCGACTCGTTCTCGTTGCTGAAGCCCTCCGACTTGGTGAGGAAGCCCAGGATCGGGATGCTGGAGAGGAACGGCACCTCGGCGCGGCGCTCGATGTTGCGGATGTTGGTCAGGCCGCCGATCAGGATCGAGCCGCCGTCGGGGATGACCGCGGTCGTGAAGACGCTCTGCACCTCCAGCTCGGGCAGCTGGAACTCGACCGGCGAGGTGTTGCCGGCGAGCGTGGTCGAGAAGTTCCGCAGGGCGACGACGTTCGCCACCGTGGGCTGGATCTCGAGGGTCAGGTACTTGCGGTTGTGGTGGATCGTGGGGCGCACGTCCAGGACCACGCCCTCGGTCAGGACGTTGATCTGCGGGTCGGCGATGGCCTGGAACTGGGCCACCTCGACGTCGAAGTCCTGGATGTAGGCCTGCTGGTTGATGATCGAGACGTTGGCGCGCTGGGTGTTGTGCACCGACAGCACCTGATCGTTGATCAGGCTGACCTGCTGGGTCTTCTCGACGGCCCGGAGGATGGCCGAGAAGTTGAGGTCGTTCAGGAACGTCCACTGCAGCGTCATGCCGCCGATGTTGCTGACGGCGCTGCCGAGCGGGTTCAGGAAGAAGTTCTCGATGCGGCCCTTGTAGTCACCGTCGAGACCGTCGTCGAAGAAGAAGCCCGACGACGGCGAGCCCGCGGCGTTCGAGCCGAGCGTACCCGTACCGTTGTTGTCGAGACCCCGCGAGGCCATGTCCTCGAGGCCGTTCGTGACGTCGTCGAGATCGGTGAAGGGCGTGCCCGGGTTGTCCAGGCCGCGGAAGTCGATGCCGATTTCCTGGAGGAAGTTGTCGGCGACGGTCATGAACTTGGACTCGATCGTGACCAGCGACGACGCGAAGCGGCGCAGGTCGTCGAGGAAGTCGGCGACGCGCTGCTGAATCTGCGGCGTGTGGACGACGAGGATGTAGCCCTCGCCGACGTCGATCGAGACGCCTTCGTCCTCCCACGTGCCGACCGCGACGTTCTCCTGGATCAGCGTGGCCAGCGAGTCCATGTCGATCAGCTGCGGCTTCTCGCCGATGCCGCCGAAGGGTCCGCCACCGTCGTCGTCCTCGAGCTCGTCGAGCAGTCGCAGGCGGTCGATGCGCGGGCCGAGGAAGTCGGTCAGGCCGAAGACCAGGTCCTGCACGTCGTGGTTGTAGATCACCGGCTCGCCGCGCGCCTTCTCGCGCGTGGTGACGATCACGGCCTCGTGGCGGACGGTCCAGGTGACCTCCTCGCCGGAGTCGGAGGTGATGATGTTCAGGGCCTGCTCGACGGTGAGCGGGTTGCGCAGCGAGTAATCGTAGACCACCGCCTCGTCGAGCGCGGCGGACTCCGCCGCGGGGTCGACGACCAGCGGCAGCTCGGTGTAGGTGCGGATGATGCCGATGACCTCGGAGAGGCTCTCGAGCTCGTCGACCTCGAGGCCCGGGATGCGCGTGGTCGTCAGCATCTGACGCAGCTCGGTCTCCGCGGGGCTCTCGGCGATGGCGGCCTCGAGGCCGCGGCGCTTGCCGCGCGACTCGGTGATGTCGGCCCAGAAGTCCTCGTCGGGGAGCGTGATCACGTCGGTCCACGCGACGCGCATCTCGGCGAGGTCTTCCTTCCAGCGCTGGAACTGTTCGCGCTTGGCGGCGACGTAGTCGGAGCGCACTTGCTCGCGGCCCGCGCGGAAGGCGGCGTCGCGGACTTCCTGGGCCTGCTCGTTGCGCGGCTCGTTGCGCAGGGCCTTGTCGGCGTAGTCCATCGCCTTGTCGTACTTGCCGGCGTTGAACGCGCCGATGGCCTGCTCGATCATCGTGGCGGTCACGGCCTGGCGGCGCTCGCGGGCGACGGTGGCCTCTTCCTGCAGGGCCTCGAAGGCCTTGCGCTGCTGATCGACCTGAGAGGCCTCGCTGGCGGCCATGCGGCCTTCCTTGGCGGCCTGGAGCGTGCTGTCGATCTCGCCGTCGAGTCCGGCCCAGTCCACGGTCGTCGGCGCCCAGCGCACGTGGCTCTGCGCGATGGTCAGCTCGTTGACGGCCGCGTCGTAGTCGCCGCGGGCGATCATCGTGCGCGCGCGGTTCAGTCCGTCCTGCGCGTCGGCGCGCAATTGCTGGAGACGCACCTCGTAGCGGTCGACGAGCTCTTGCGAGATGGACTCGACACCGGCGCCCGGACGGCCGAGCAGGGCGGAGACCTCGCTGAGCTTCTGCTTCGCGTCGATGTTGTCGGGGTCGAGTTCGAGCGCCCGCACGATCTCGGCCTCGGCTTCCTCGAGGCGCAGGCGGTCGAGCAGGCTCTCCGCGTTCGCGAGGTGGCGCTCGACGAGGAAGACCTTCTTCTGGTCTTCCAGCGAGAGGCGCTCGCGCTCGTCCTGCAGCCACTCCGAGGCCTGGCTGCCGTCCTGCGGACGTATCGCCGGAGCGGCGGCTTCGACGGGCGCGGATTCCTCTTCGGGCCCGACCGGGATGTTGTTGCTCGGCGGGACCGGCTCGTCGAACTCCTGGGACTCCGTCGGGTCGGCGGGCGCGGAGCTGCACGACGCGACGAGGAGGGCGGCGAAGAGGTGGGACAGGGGCAGAGCGATCTTCCGCATCGGGGATCTCTCGAGCAGAGGGATGGAAGAGTGGGACGTCGAAGGACTTCAGAGGCCTCGGTGAGGACCCAGGCTGCTATCTCCGTTCCGGGCGCCGGGTACCGTTCGCGGGGTGTTTCTGAACCCTTTGATCCGATGGATCCGATGGGCGGATCGATCGGCGGAACCGGTCGACGGTGGAACTTGTCCGGACGATCGCCCATGCGCCAGACGCCGAGGGAGCGTGTCGCGCAACGAACGCCGGAGGAGGGGCTGCGAGGACCTCTGAGCCGTAACGAGAAAGAGGGTCGCCTGCTGCCCTTCGCGCCGACGGGAGGCCGGCGGGTCGCGGAGGGATTCGGGCGGGAACGGGGCCGGTTCCCGAGCCGACGCGCGGCCCGAACCCCCAGTCCCGAAGGCGAGGAGAATACCAGGGCTGCGCGCCCGGGGTCAAAGGCCCTTTGCTCGATCAAATCGGCCTGCCCCAAGCACTTAGAGTCGCTCCGCGGGCGCCGTGGAGACATCTCGCCGCCGGGCGCCCGCGAGGGCCTCAGCGCCGTCCCACGAGGCCTCGGCGACCGCGGAAGCCGATGTCCTCGAAACCCGCGGACACGGCGGCGTCGAGCACGGCCACGACGTCCCCGTAGACCGTCCCGGCGCCGGGGTCGAGGGTCGCCGCGGGTTCGTCCTCGTGGGTGCGCGCCAGCCGCGCGAGACGCGCCTCGAGCTCGTCGAGGTCGCGCGTGCCGTGCGGTCCCACGCTGTAGAGGAGCTCGCGGTCGGGCCCGTAGCGGAACGGCCCCGCGCCGCTCCACGGCCGGTCGGCGTGGACGTCGAGCTTCGTGCCCTCGCGCACCACGCGGATGCGCACGTCGGTCCGCTCGCGCGGCTCCGTCGGGCTCGACCTGCCGACGTCCCGCGGCAGCGCCGCGTCGAGCTTCCCCTCGAGGTCCTGGAAGCGAACGGTCAGCATGAAGAAGACGAGCAGCAGGAACGTGACGTCGATCATCGGCGTCATCTCGAGCTTGGCGTCGTGGCGCGCGACGGCCAGCAGGCGCGCGGCGCGGGAGTTCTTGCGATGGGTCATGACGAGGTCTCCGTGAGGGTTAGCCTTCGAACGTGCAGGCCCGCGTGTTCACACAGCGAGCGCAGGCGCAGCAGCACTTCGGGTGAGACGCCTGCTTCGGCCCGGGTCCAGGTGGTCGGCGGTTCGCCCGAGCGCTCGCGAGCAGCTGCGTGGGACAGGTAGCGGGAGAAGGGGATCGCGGGCTCCGCGCGCAGCGGATCGCCAAAGCCTTCGCCGCGGATGTAGACGAGGCCGCTATCCACGACGTTCAGGACGAGCGTTCCGGACCTCCCGCAGCCGATGTCGGGTGGTCCGACGATGCGAGGTGTGCGGGCGTCGCGCCGCTCGCCCTCGCAGGCGAGCAGGGTCGTGACCAGGACGAGGCCGACCAGGGCGAGGCGTGCGAGCATGGAATGTCGGGCGGAGTGCTTCTCCGCCCACGCAGAGCTACCCGTCGAGATCGCACCCGGCTACGCATCGCCCTCGAAGGCTCGCGTGCGCGCGGCACGCCCGGCTGGTGTGTGGGGGGCCTTGGGGGAGTGGACACGACACGAAAAAAGGCCCCCGCGCAGCGCGGGGGCCTCTTGGCTTGACTGGCTCGTCGCCCGGGGGGCGAGAGCGCTACTTCTTCGCGGAGGGCGGCGGAGCGCCCTTGAAGGTGATGTCGCTGAAGCCCGCGGAGATCGTGACGTCGAGCACGCCGATGATGTCCTCGTAGACCGTGCCGCGCGCGGCATCGATCGTGGCCGCGGCCTCCTCGGGGTCGACCTCGTACATCTTGCGCAGGCGGCCGCGCAGGTCGCCTAGGACCTTCGTCTTGTGCGGGCCGACGGCGAACAGGAGCTCGCGGTCGTCGCCGTAGCGGAAGGCGCCGTCGCCGGACCAGGCCACGTCGTCGTAGGGGTCGAGTTTCGAACCCTCCTTCAGCACGCTGACGCGGATGTCGGTCTTCTCCTTGGGCTCGGCGTCGCTCTGGTTCACGCCGACGTCCTTGGGGAGGTAGGCGGCCAGCTTGCCCTCGAGGATTTTGAACTTGATGGTGAGCATGAAGAAGATCAACAGCTGGAAGGTGACGTCGATCATCGGCGTCATCTCCATCGTCGTATTCGACTTCATGGCGTCCTGCAGGACGGCGTTCTTCTTGCGCTTGCGCTTGGCCATCAGTTCGCGTCCTCCTCGCCGGCCGACTCGCTGGCGGCGAGCTGGATCTTCCAGATCTGGATGCCCTGCGTCCCGCAGATCTCCATGATCTTCTGGATGTGGTGGAACGGCGTGCTCTGGTCCGCGCGCACGAGCACGGCGTCGGCGGGGACCTTCATGCTGGAAGGATCGTCTTCGTTGACGGGTTCCTTCTCCATGCGCGAGGCCATCAGCGACAGGTGCTGCTGCACGCGCTTGTATTCGTCGGGCGCCTCGGCGTCGTAGAACTTCTCGCCTTTGATGTAGATCGAGCCGTCCGCGACGATGTTGATCACCGGACGCATGTCGTCGGGGTTCGGCTTGTCCGGCGTGGCGTTCTCGGCGGCCGGCAGGACGAGCACCTCGAGCTCCTTCTGCGACATGTCCGAGATGAGCATGAAGAAGATGATCAACTGGAAGACGATGTCGATCATCGGCGTCATGTCCATCTCCATGTCCGTTTCCGGATCATGCTTGGTCAGGTTCATGATGTGCCTCTGCGGTTCCTGTTGGCCTGGGCCCCAGTCGAGCTAGGGCCCGCGGGGGGGCGAGTTACGCCGTCTCCGGGCGGAAGCGCTCGAACAGGTCCTCGACGATGGCGCCCACCTCGATCACCGAGCGCACCAGGCGGTTGCGCAGGAAGGCGAAGAGCGCGGTCATCGGGATGGCGACCATCAGACCCATCAACGTCGTGAGCAGGGCGGTGTAGATACCGTCGGCGAGCTCGGACGGGGCCGGGTTGACCGTCGTGGCGATCGTGTGGAAGGACACGATCATGCCCTGCACCGTGCCGAACAGGCCGACCATGGGCGCGACGGTCGCGAGGACCGCGATCCAGCCGATCTTCTGGTGCAGCTTGATCGACTCCTCGTCGCCCATCTCCTCGATGGCGGTCTGGATGGTGTCGAACGAGTGGCCGATCTTGGCGATGCCGGCCGAGCAGGTGCGGGTGAAGAAGCTCTCTTCGCTCTCGCAGAGCTCCATGGCTTCCTGGTACTGGCCTTCGTTGAAGAGGCTCTGGACCTCGTCGATCAGCTCGGGCGGAGCGAGGCGCTCGCGCTTCAGCGTGATGAAGGCCTCGATGCAGAGGGCCAGGCCCACGACCGAGAGGACGATGATCAGCCAGCCGACGGGGCCGGAGGCGGCGATCAGCGTACCGATCGAGAGCTCCTGGGCGGCCGCGTCGTCCTGGGCCATGGCCGGGACGCTCGTGGCTGCGAGGACCGCGAAGGCGGGCAGGAAACGGGCGGCGAAGGTTTTGGACAGCATTTTGGAGGGACTCCTGAGAACCGATGCTTCTGTGCGATGCGGCGGAAGGGCCTTCGATGGGGTGGATGGAAGGAAGACCTTCCGGGGGCCGACCTCCGCATCCCGGTCAGGGGTGGCGGGGGTCGGTGATTGGTGGGGCGCTACTTGTCGAGCAGCTCGCGCGCCTCGCTCGCGACCGTGGTGTCACCGTAGCGCTCGACGACCGTCGTCAGCCAGATGCGGTAGTCCTGGCGGTAGTCGGTGTCGCCGAGCTTCTCGGCGCATTGGGCCATGCGGACCAGGGCACGGGCCACGCGTTCGCGACTCGTGTGATCGGTGGCGGAGATGCGTGCGCAGGCGAGCTGTGCCTGGCGCCACTTCTCCTCGGCGAAGTCGCACTCGGCCAGGCCGAAGGCGGCTCCGAAGCGCTGCGCGTCGGGCACGGAGCCGTTTCCCGACAGCTTGCCCTCGAAGAACGTGCGCGCCTGGCGCACCTGTCCCTCGGCCAGCGCGCAGAAGCCCTCGCCGAGCGAGGCGCGCGCGGCGAGCGGCACGAGCTCGGCGAGCGTGGCGGCCGCGACTTCGTCGGTCTCGTCGAGCGTCGCGCGGTACGCGGTCAGGGCGGCATCGCAGCTCGCGTAGAGCGCCTTGGCGCCGTCGACGTCGCCCGCCTGGAGCTTGGCGTCGGCGGCGTCGAGTCCGGCGGTCAGGCAGAGCGCCGGGGCGTAGCCCTGGGTCGCGGTCTCGCCCTGGAGCTCGCCGAAGAGCCCCTCGAGCGTCGTGGCCGCGGCGTCGGCCTCGCCGGCCAGGAGCTGCGCGCGACCGAGCAGATAGCGCGCGCGCGGCACCTCGCGGTTGTCGGCGTAGTCGTCGAGGAACCCCTGCAGCTCCTCCTTCGCCTCGGCGAGGTGCGCCGGGTCGGCGGCACCCCAGTTCAGCAGCGACGCGCCCGCGTGCAGGCGCGCCGAGGCGCGCACCACGTCGCGTGCCGCGGCGTCGCCGGCGGCGAGGCGGAAGCGGGCGGCGGCGCTCTCGAAGTCCTTGCGCTCGAAGTAGAGCAGGCCGTCGTGGAAGGACAGCGGCGCGTCGCCCCAGTCGATGCGGTCGACGAGCTGCGCGGGCATCTTGACCTCCTTGCCGGACTGGTCGATCAGCACCTCTTCGAGGGTGTTCGACGTCACGACTCCGGAGACGGTGACCGGACTGCCGGTGCGCTTGCGACCGCTGACCTGGTCGGGCCGAATCGGGCCGTCCTGGCCTGCCGCGGGCAGGGCGAACAAGGGTGCGACGAACAGGGGCGCACTCAGCAGGACCGCAGCGATCGGAGCGCAGCGCGATACGAGCGCACGTCGCGAGAGGGAGGGGATGAAGACGGGCCGTTTCATTGCAGGGGCGGCCATTCTAGCCAGGAAGGGAGGGGTCACAATTCAAAACAGGGGCGGGTGGGGACGTGCGGTGCGGGCGCGGCCCGAGCGGCGCGCCGGGCCGGCCCTGGGTGCCGCCTGCGGCGGATCCCGAGCGGCCCACGAGCTGCGCGACCGCCCGGGGCGGTTCGGCCCGGGCCGGTTCGAAACGGGGCGCTACTCGAGCTTGCCCCACAACCACTCGTACTTCCTCTGCAGGGCCGGGTCGCCGACGAGGCTCCAGTCCCGCTCGAGCGTGGTGTACATCTTGCGCAGCTCGCTGCGGGCGGTCTCGAGCTTCTGACCGTTGATCGCGCCCCACTTGGTGTAGCCGTAGAACCAGTCGAACTTGGCCTGGTACCAGGGC
>CAYGPA010000260.1:4647-7876 GCA_964351535.1 uncultured Planctomycetaceae bacterium | reverse complement strand
GTCAGGAACCAGTTGAGCCGGATGCCCTCGAGCGCGCGAATCTTCTCGCGCAGCGTCTTGCCGTGCACGTAGTCGAGCACGACGATCGAGCGGCCCTCGTAGACGAACGAGTCGCGGATCGAGACCAGGTTCGGGCTCTTGCAGCCCTCGAGCAGGCGCGCTTCGCCGCCCAGCATGTCGTCGATCTCGTGCACGTCGAGGAAGTCGATGCGCGCGCCGTCCTGGCGGAAGAAGATCGCCTCGGCGGGCGTCTCGTCCGGGCTGATGCCTTCCGGGCGGCGATCGCACGTGATCTCGAGGAAGCGCGTGACGTAGCGTCCGCCGCCTGCGACGTCCCCCACCTTCAGCGCGACCTTGTCGCCGCGCGAGTCTTCCGCGATGTACACCAGGCAGAAGCCGCCACGGGCCACGAATTCGAGGACCCGGTACGAGCCGATGTACTCGCCTGCTTCGAGCTTGATCATGAAAACGGTCAGGTGGAGAGAGCCGGGGGAGAAGGGGGGCGTTCCAGGTCCTTTTTCGGGCCGCGGCCTGCGCGGATTGAGGCATTCCGAGCGTTCGTGCCACGACCGTCCCGGCGGGCCTCGTCCGCGGGATTCACGGACGGCTGGAGCGCCGTGCCGGAGCCGCGCGCGTTCGTCTCGGCGGGGTCCGCGGCGCGCAGGGAGTCGAGTCCGACGTCGATGAGGGTCACGGGGGCTGCGCTCAGGATCGAGCCGACGCCCTCGGCGACCGTGCCGGAGCCCAGCAGGTGCGCGCCCTCGACGTGGGGCTCGAAGCGCCAGGCGCGACCCAGCGCGTCGACGAGCCCGAGGTCCTGGTGGTACGCGTTGCGCACGCTCCAGTAGCCGTCGTGGTCGTCGCCGGTCGGGTCGAACTGGACCACGTAGCCCAGCGTGACGGACTCCATCCCCGCCGGCGCCGCGCGCCACGCGCGCGTGGGAACGGCCAGGGTCGGACTCACGGGGTCGCCGTGGTAGGTCCGCGAGTGGGTCGTCGTGGTGCACGCCGAGGCGAGCGCGGCGACCAGGAACAGGTTCAGGGAGGACTTGGACATGGGTCTTCCGTTGCCTGCTCCATCGTCCGAACAGGCCTCCGGGGTGGATTCCAGGGCGCCCGCGGGCCAGGATCCGGTACCGCAGGTGGGCCAGCTTCCCGTTGCCGGGAGCCTGACCTACCCGTATCCTCCTCCGCCCCCTTGGACGCCCACGCCATCGACTGCCATCGCCGCGCCGGCCGCATCGCGGCCCACTGCCGCGAATGGGCCCGCGAGAACGTCCGACCGGGCGTCTCGATTCGCTACGTGCTGGAGACCGTCGAGGCGACGATCCGCGAGATGGGGGCCGAGCCGGGCTTCCCCGCGCAGTCCAGCCGCAACGAGATCGCGGCGCACTACTGCTCCTCGCCCGCCGACGAGACCGTCTATCGGGAGGGCGACTGCGTGAAGGTGGACTTCGGCGTCCACGTCGACGGCTACGTCGCCGACACCGCCGCCACGGTCGACCTGTCGACCGACGGGCGCTGGCAGAAGCTGATCCAGTCCTCCGCCGACGCCCTGTCCGCGGCCATCGCCACCGTCGGGGACGGCGTCCCGGTCGGCGAGGTCGGCGGCGCGATCGAGCGCACGATCCTCGCCGCCGGCTACAACCCCGTGCGCAACCTGACGGGCCACGGGCTCGGCCGCTGGAAGGTCCACACGCCGCCGCAGATCCCGAACCAGCACGAGGTCGGCGGCTCGCGCCTGAAGGCCGGGATGGTCTTCGCGATCGAGCCCTTCGCGTGCACCGGCCGCGGCTACATCCGCGAGGCCGGCAAGGCCGAGGTCTTCATGCAGGTGCGACCGCCGCGCAAGGCCAAGGGCCTCGATCGGGGCGTGCTGCGCGACATCGAATCCTGGCGCGGCCTGCCCATCGCACGCCGCTACTTCCTGAACCACGACCCCGAGCTGGTCGACGACACGATCACCAAGCTCGCTCGCCAGGGCAGCCTCATGCGTTACCCGCCGCTCGTCGAGCAAGAAGGCGTCATGGTGGCCCAGACGGAGCACACGATGTTCCTCGGCCCCGACGGCGTCGAGATCCTGACCGCCTGATCCCGCGAAGAGCCTCTCGGTCGGATCGGCTTCCCCACGGGGCCCCGCGCAAGGCGGTGTCCGAAGGCGCTCCAGACCGAGCCGTCCGCGACCGATGGGTCTTCGGGAGGAGCTCGCCCCAGACTCCATGCGCATCGCCCTGGTCACGACCCCGCCCTCGATTCGCTCGGGAATCGGCGACTACACACGCCGGCTGCTGCCGCACCTGCGCGAACGCGCGGACGTGGAGCTCTTCGTGGCGTCCGGTCTGGAGGGCGAGACCCTGGACGACCTCACCACGCGGGCCGCCGACGACCTGAACCCGCGCGACTTCGACCAGGTCCTCTACCAGCTCGGCAACGAGGTCGACCACGGCTTCATGGCGCGCATGGTCCGCGCCATCGGAGGGACGGTGGTCCAGCACGACTGGGTCCTCTTCGACATGGCCCTCGCCGCGTTCCCGGGTCTCACCCGAGGCGGGGTGAAGGGACACGCCCTGGCGCTGCGCGAGGGCGGCGTCGAGCAGGCGCGCGTCTACCTCTCCAACTGGCTGCGGCGGCGCAGGCAGCGCGTGCGCGCCCAGGGTGCGGGCGACGTCGCGAACCTCGAGGGCACGCTGCTGTCGGGCTGGCACTCGCCGGAGCCCTCGGGGCGCTGGACGAGCGACCTGGCCCTCGTGCGCCTGCCGTCGGTGAGCTGTCGCGAGGTCGAGGTCGAGCTGCTGAGCGAGCCGGGTCGGACGATCCGCCTGCTCGAGCGCGGCGGACCGCGAGCCGAGGTCGCGATCGATCGCACCCGCCGCCAGGCGCAGCTCGCCGCGGAGCTGCGCAGCGGGCCGGGGGCGGAGCTCGCGATCGAGACGACGGGGATCCAGGTCAGCCGCGAGCAGCGCCAGCACGGCGACACGCGCCGGCTCGGCAGCTTCGTGCAGTCGATCCGCTACCGCGACGCCCAGGGCTGGCACGAGCTCGACCTCTCGGTGCGCGCCGCCCACACGGTGCGCACGATCGAGCTGTCGTGCGACCGCTTTCGCCTGCCGCTGAACCACTCGGTCGTGCGCCACGGCGACGCGTTCCTGGTCCACAGCCAGCACGTGAAGCAGCTCATCCTGCGCAGCCGCAACGCGCACACCGCCGTCGGGGTCGTGCCCCACGGGGC
>CAYGPA010000260.1:0-4547 GCA_964351535.1 uncultured Planctomycetaceae bacterium | reverse complement strand
TGGCAGGACGGGTTCCTGCTCGTCAGCTTCGGCGCGGTGCAGCCGCACAAGCGCACCGACCAGCTCCTGCGGGGACTCGCGCGGGCGCGCGAGCGAGACTCGCGCCTGCGCGCGGCGATCGTCGGGCCGCTGTTCCCCGAGGAGCTCGACGCGGTTCAGCTCGCGCGCGACCTGGGGCTCGAGGACTTCGTGCGCTTCCCGGGTTACGTGACCGAGGAGCGCTCGCTCGATTGGCTGCGCGCCGGCGACGTGGCCGTCAACCTGCGCGGGCCGTCCACCGGAGGCACCTCGGGCGGCGTCTATCAGGCCTTCTCCGCCGGGCGCGCGGTGATCGTGTCCGACGCGGACGAGCAGCGCGAGCTGCCGGCGGGCTGCACGCGCCGCATCTCGATGGGGGGCGGTGAGGTCGACGAGCTCGCCGCGTGCTTCAACGAGCTGGCCTCGGCGCCCGACGTGCTCGCCGGCATGGAGCGCGCCGCGCGCGAGTACGTCGACACGGAGTGCTCGTGGGAGCGGGTCGCCCGCCGCTACGTCGAGCTGCTCCAGAAGTTCCCCGGCCCGCGCTCGGCGCGCCGCAGCCTGATCGCCATGCGCTTCAAGGAGCGCCTCGACGCGCGCCGCCGCGAGCTGCGCCCCGACGGGCCGCTGCCGTGACGACGGTCCTCGCCTGCTTCGTCGGCTATCTCGTCCTCGTGATCGGGATCGGCCTGTGGGCCGCGCGGCGCAGCGAGGGGACGCAGGAGGACTACTTCCTCGGCGGGCGCAAGCTCTCCGCCCTGGTGACCGCGCTCTCGGCCGTGACGTCGGGGCGCTCGAGCTGGCTCCTGATCGGCGTCACGGGCTCGACGTGGCTCCTCGGCTACTCCGCGGTGTGGTACTTCCCGGGCTACGTCCTGGCGGAGCTCGCGCTGTTCCTGACGGTCGGCAAGCGGCTGCGCGAGCGCAGCGCCGCGCTCGGAGCGCTGACGATCCCGGAGGTCCTGGCGAAGTCCACCGACAGCGGTCCGCACGGCCACCGCGGAGTGCGGCGCGTCGCGGGGGCCGTCGTGGTGCTCTTCCTGACCGCCTACACCGGTGCGCAGCTCGTCGCCGGCGGGAAGGCGCTGGAGTCCGTGTTCGCGATCGACGGCCGCAGCCTCGGCCTCGGCCTGACCGCGGGCATCGTGCTGTTCTACACGCTCGTCGGAGGCTACCGCGCGGTGGCGCTGACCGACGTGCTGCAGGCGGGCTTCATGCTGTGCGGCCTCGTGCTGCTGCCGATCCTCGGGCTGGCGTACGTCGGAGGCGTGGGCGAGCTGCACGCGCGGCTGCAGGCGATCGACCCGAACCTCGTGCAGTGGAGCGGCGGAGCGCTGGCGCTCGTCGGCGGGCTCGGCATCGGGCTGGGGTCGTTCGGCAACCCGCACATCCTCGTGCGCGCGATGGCGATTCGCTCCGCGGACGACATGCGCCGCGCGGCGTGGATCGGGTTCTTCTGGAACGTCGTGATGGCCGCCGGTGCGTTCGGCATCGGGCTGGTCGGCCGCGCGCTGTATCCGGAGCTCGCGGACCTGGGCGGAGATCGCGAGCACGTCTACACGACGCTCGGCGCGGCGCTGTCGGAGCGCTACCTCTTCGCGGGATTCATCGGCGTCCTGCTGGCGGCGCTGTTCGCGTCGATCATGTCGACGTGCGACAGCCAGCTGCTCGTCATCGCGTCGAGCCTCGTGCGCGACTTCCGCGGCGACTCGGAGGCGCGCGGCACGCGCTCCAGCCGCGCGACGGTCGTGGTCGTGCTCGCCGCCGCGATCGCGCTGGTGCTCGCCGACCCCGACGGCAAGGCCGTGGGGCCGTTCGTGCTCTACAGCTGGGCCGCGCTCGGCGCGGCCTTCGGCCCGCCGCTCGCCTTCGCGCTGTTCGGCCGCGACGTGCCCCCGCGAGCGGTGCTCGCCGGCATGGTCACGGGTTCCCTGGTCGTCGTCGTGTGGGCGTCCGTGCCCTTCCTGGACGACCTCGTGTACGAATTGCCACCGGCCTTCGCCGCATCGACGCTCGCCGTCGCGGCCCTCCGCGGCGGAAGGCGAGCGCCCGCCTGAAATCGCCGAGCGGCGGTTGTTCGCAGCGTCGTGTCGGCCTAGCTTGGGCTCTCCGTGAAGAACCAAAGCGCCTTCCCGGCCACGGTGTCGGGTGCGGAAGCGAGCCTTACGGAACAGCTCCGAGCCGCCTGGAAGCGGACCGACGCACTCTTCGCGATCGTCGGCGACGCGTGGCTCGAGAAGCCGATCTCGCTGCGGCACCCGTTCCTCTTCTATCTGGGGCACCTGCCGGCCTTCGGGTGGAATCAGATCGGTCGCGGCGTGCTGGGGCGCGGACCGACGGACCCCGAGCTCGACGTCCTGTTCGAGCGCGGGATCGACCCGCTGGACGAGCAGGCGGCGGCCGACCAGTCGATCCACGCGTGGCCGCGGCTCGACCGGGTCCTCGCGTACCGCGACCGCGTTCGCAGGGCCCTGCTCGACGCGGTGCCCGACGTCGTCGCCCGCGCCGATCGCGACGAGCTCGCCGAGGACCTGCGCATCTACGCGCTCGTGCTCGAGCACGAGCAGATGCACCACGAGACGCTCCTGTACCTGCTCGAGGAGCTGGACCCGGAACTCTGCGTCCCGCCCCCGGGCCGCCCGGAGCTCGTGCGCGGCGGAGCGCCCTGGCAGGAGCGTATCGCCGTGCCCGGAGGCCGCGTCGTGCTGGGTGCCGACCGCGCGGAACTCTCGTTCGGCTGGGACAACGAGTTCCCGCGCCTCGAGGTCGCGGTCGACGATTTCGAGATCGATCGCTGGCCCGTGACCATCGCCGCGTACCGCGACTTCGTCGCGGCCGGCGGCTACGAGGACGATCGCTGGTGGACTCCGGCGGACTTCGCGTGGCTGCGCGCGAACAAGATGCGCCACCCGCACCGCTGGCGGCGCGACGGGAAGACCTGGACCCGGCGCACGACCTTCGGTCGCGTTTCACTCGACGACGTCGGCGGCTGGCCGGTGATCGTGAGCTGCGCGGAGGCCGAGGCCTACGCGCGCTGGGCGGGCGGACGCCTGCCCAGCGAGGCGGAGCTCTTCCGCTGCGCCTTCGGCGGCGGCGACGACCGCCCGTTCCCGTGGGGCACCGACTGGCCGAAGCTCCTGCACGGCAACTTCGGCATGAAACACTTCGACCCCGTCCCGGTCGACGCGCACCCCGGCGGCGCCAGCGAGTACGGCGTCGAGGACCTCGTCGGCAACGGCTGGGAATGGACCGGCACCACGTTCGGCCCCTACCCGGGCTTCGAGCCCTGGATCCGCACGTACCCCGGCTACTCCACGGACTTCTTCGACGACTCCCACCGCGTCCTCTTCGGCGCGGGCTGGGGCACCGACGTCCGCCTCCTGCGCCGAACGTTCCGCAACTGGTTCCACCGCCACTACCCGTGGGCCTCGACGACGTTCCGGCTCGTGGACGTGGGATCCTGAGCGGTCAGCCGCCGAGCTGATCCTTCAGCCGCTTCAGCTCGAGCAGCGCGTCGATCGGTGTCAGGCGGTCGAGGTCGAGCTTCTTCAGGGCTTCTTCGACCTTGCTCTTCGGGGCGGCGAAGAGGGCCAGCTGCTGGGGGCCTTCGGTGTTGGTCGGGGTCCTCGTGGAGTGGGCCGTGATGCGGGAGGCCAGGTCCTCCTCGTCCTGCTCGAGGTCGTGCAGGATGACCTTGGCGCGGTCGATCAGGTCGCGCGGGACGCCGGCGAGGCGGGCGACGTGGATGCCGTAGGAGCGGTCGGTGCCGCCCTCGACGATCTTGTGCAGGAAGACGATCTCGTCGTTCCACTCGCGCACGGCCACGTTCATGTTGCAGATCCCTGAGAAGCGCGAGGCGAGGTCCGTGAGCTGGTGGTAGTGCGTCGCGAACAGGCTGCGCGCGCCGATCTTCTCGCGGATGTGCTCGACGATGGCCCAGGCCAGCGCGAGGCCGTCGAACGTGCTGGTGCCGCGGCCGACCTCGTCGAGGATCAGGAGCGACTTCGACGTCGCGTTGTTCAGGATGTTGGCGACCTCGATCATCTCGACCATGAAGGTCGACGCGCCGCGGCCGATGTCGTCGCTGGCGCCGACGCGCGTGAACACGCGGTCGACCAGGCCGATGTGCGCCCCCTTGGCCGGCACGAACGAGCCGAGCTGCGCCATCAACACGATCAGCGCGGTCTGGCGGATGTAGGTCGACTTGCCGGCCATGTTGGGGCCGGTCAGGATCGCGATCATGCGATCCGAGCGGTTCAGGTGGCTGTCGTTCGGGACGAAGGCCTCGCCCTCGGGGTTCTGGTCGAGGACCGGGTGGCGGCCGTCGACGATCTTCACGGAGTCGCCGTTGCTGAGCTCGGGCGCGACGTAGCGCTGCTCCGCGGCGGTCTGCGCGAGGCCCGCGAGCACGTCGATCTGCGCGATGCCGTGCGCGGTGTCGAGGATGCGGCCCAGGTGGGCGGCGATCTCGTCGCGCAGCTCGGTGAAGAGCCGGTACTCGAGGTCCTGCGCGAGCTCCTCGGACTTCA
>CAYGPA010000259.1:0-7897 GCA_964351535.1 uncultured Planctomycetaceae bacterium | reverse complement strand
GTCCGGGGAGGAAGCCGCGTCCGGGGAGGAAGCCGCGTCCGGGGAGGAAGCCGCGGCCGGCGAGGACGCGGGCGGCGAGGACGCGGGCGGTGCGGATCCCGAGGGTTCCGCGACCGACGACGCGACGATCTCCTCCGCGAAGGCCTGAGAGCTCCGGCGCGCCGCAGGACGTCGGGGCCGCGGCGATCCGTGGGGGCAGAGGACGGGGATCCGTGACCGTGGACCCGGGTGGTGGGACCGCCGTGGGCCCGCGGCGGAACTCGCCCCGGACGGGGCGTCCCGGGCCAGACCACAAGATCTAGTGGTCCGGGCATCTAGGTCGGCCCCGATCCGCTACATGTTGTGGGCGCGCGCTCTCGTCACAACCCTAAAGCTGGCAAGCATTTCCGCCGATTGGACCCTTGCGGTGGGTCAGGGTGGGGCGGTAGGGTGTGCATGTGGGTGAGCGTGGCATGATTTGGCACAAGGCGTTGTCCAGAATTTCCTCGGGGATTTCCTCGGGGCTTTCCTCCGGAATCACCTCGGGCCTCGCGGGCGGAATCGTGGGTCGGATCGCGCCCGCGACGATCGTCGCGAAGGGCGAGGTCCATCTCGGACAGTACGTCGCTCCGCTCGGATCCAGCAACGCCATGGCGTGGAACGGGCGTCGCTCGGAGCGCTTGTGGCAGGCCATGCAGGCGGAGCGGGAGCGCATGGGGATCGACGCTCTCGCCGTGGTCGACGAGAGGATCCGCCGTGTTCGTCGGTGAATCGACGCACACGCTCGACGCCAAGCACCGGCTCGCGGTGCCCAAGCGCCTGCAAGAGGGACTCGATCGGAACGAGGAGGGCCAACTCCTCGCCATCGTAACGCGCGGCTTCGAGGGCTGCCTGTTCCTCTTCTCGGAGTCCGGCTTCCAGGAGCTGGCGCGCCGCGTGCGCACCGGTGCCTTCGAGGGCAAGGAGCTGCGCAACATCCAGCGGATGTTCTTCTCCAGCTCGTTCCAGGTGCAGCTCGACGCCTCCGGGCGAATCCTGCTGCCCGAGAAGCTGCGTGAGTTCGCCGCGATCGAGCGCGAGGTGGCGATGATCGGCGTCGTCGACCGCGTGGAGATCTGGGCCAAGGACAAGTGGAACGCCTTCGAGTCGGAGAATAGCTCGCACTACGACCAGCTCGACAAGGTGCTGCTCGGGGCCGAGACCCCCGAGGGAGAGGGCTGACCCGCCGGAGAATCCGTGATGCAGGGGGTCGACATGAAGCGCCAGGACGAAACGGATGGAGGAGCGGCCTCGAGCCCCCTTCACCGCCCCGTCATGGTCGCCGAGGTGCTCGATCTGTTGCGGCCTCCGGCGGGCCAGGTCCTTGCGGGATGGCTCGTCGACGGGACGCTCGGCCTCGGCGGCCACACCGAGGTCTTCCTGCGCGAGTTCCCCGATCTGCGCGTCCTGGGACTCGACCAGGACCCCGACGCGCTCGCGCACGCCGAGCAGCGACTGGAGCCGGCCGGCGAGCGCGCCGTGCTGCGCCGCGGGCGCTTCTCGCAGCTCGCGGAGCGGCTGGACGAGGCCGGCGTCGACGCGCCGGTCGGCATGCTCTTCGACCTCGGCGCCTCGTCCATGCAGTTCGACCAGGCCGCGCGCGGCTTCTCGCTGCAGGCGGACGGTCCGCTCGACATGCGCATGGACCCCGAGCGCGAGCGTACCGCCGCCGACATCGTCAACGGCTGGGACGAGAGCGACCTCGCGGACCTCTTCTACTACGAGGGCGACGAGCGCGAGTCGCGGCGCATCGCGCGCGCGATCGTCGAGTCGCGCACCCGGGCCCCGTTCCGGCGCACGCTGGCGCTCGCGGACCTCGTCGAGCGCACGCTGCGCCGCGGGCCGCGCGGAGCCTCGCCCGGTCGCATCCACCCGGCCACGCGCGTCTTCCAGGCGCTGCGCCGCGCCGTGAACGAGGAGGGCGAGGAGCTGCTCGCGGCCCTCCACTGCGCCGAGGACCGCCTGGCCGAGGGCGGCCTGCTGCTCGTGATCTCGTTCCACTCCGGCGAGGACCGCTGCGTGAAGCGCTTCCTCGCCGACGGCGTGCGCGAAGGTCGCTGGGAGCTCGCGTCCAGGAAGCCGCTGCGTGCGGGTCGCGACGAGATCCGCGCGAACCGTCGCGCGCGCTCCGCGGTGCTGCGCGCCGCCCGGCGCACGCGCGCCGAGGAGGTGGGTGCGTGACGCGCATCGCTCTCGGCGCGAGCCTCGTGCTCCTGTGGGTCGCCACCGGCCTCGCCGCGGCGTTCCAGCAGTCCGACAACCTCGCTCGCGGGCGTCGTCTCGCCGACCTGCAGCGCCGCTGCGAGATGGTCGAGGCGGCCGTCAGCGAGATGGAGGCGCGCGTCCTGGCCCACGTGCCCGGCGTGGACGACACCCGCCCCGCCGCGACGGACCCCGCCGCGCCCGACGCTCCGGAGGTGACGGAGTGATGCGCAGCGAGCTGCTCGAGTCCGCCTCCGGCCTGCGGCCGTGGGGAGCCTTCCTCTTCATCGCCATCGTGCTGTCTGGAGCCGGCGTGCGGATGACGCGCACCGCGCTGGGCGGCAGCGGCGGCGCGCAGCCGCGCTGCGTCGAGGAGTGCGATCCGCCGCCCGCCTTCGACCTCGAGGACCGCGAGGGCCGCCCGCTCGCGCGCTTCGTCCAGCGCTACGACCTGGTCCTGTCGCCGAACTCCATGTGGCAGGGCCACACGCCGCGCCGCATCGCGGCGCGCGTGGCCGCGGCCCTGGAGGGAACCCTCGGCGCCGACGACCTGCTCGCGCGCATGCTGCCCGACGCCGAGAGCGGCGTCGTGCGGGTCCCCGGGATCTCCGCCGCGGCCGCGGACAGCATCGAGCTCTTCTGCCGACGCGGCTCGCACCCGCCGGCCGACGCGAAGGGGACGATCGACGGCCTGTGGGTCCAGGAGAGCGCCGACGGCTCGTTCCAGGTCGCCTGGGAGCCCGCCGTCGTGCTGTCCGCCGCGCAGCGCGAACGCTTCGGCCTCGCGCACCGACCGCTGGCGTGGACGCGCTTGCTCGCCGACGGCCTGGCCGAGGCGCTCGACGGCGTGCCGCCGCCGCCGCGGGACGCCGACCGTCAGGCGCGCCGCGACGCCGTCTGGGCGCGCCTCCTGCCGTCTCGCCACGCGACCGTCGTGCGCGCCTTCGATCCGGCCCGTGCGCCGGAGATCGCGGCGCTGCTGCGCGAGGAGGGCGTGTCGCCGCACCAGATGCGGCTCGTGCGCTCGCGCGAGCGCATCCACCCGTTCGGCCCGATGGAGCTCGTCGGTCGCTGGGGCTTCGTGGACGCCGACGTGGCCGAGCGCTGGGCGCGCTCCGAGCTCGGCTGGGCCCCGCAGCGCACGCCGCGCGACGACTACGAGCGCGGCGAGCTCACGCGCGCCACCTGGGAGTGGCTGGCGACGCCGACGCCGGTGGCGGGGCTCGAGCGCCTGGTCGGCGAGCTCCTGTCGCAGCCCGAGTGGGAGTTCCTCGAGCGCGATCCCGCGCGCTTCTCGTACGAGACGCACCGCGCCGCGCGGCGTCCCACGCGGGCGTACTTCCGCGCCAACGCGGAGGCCAGCGACACGCCGCGCGTCCGCACGACCGTCGACGTGCGCCTGCAGCAGTTCGTGGGCCAGGCGCTCGACGCGATGGTCGCGGAGCACGACCTGGCGCTGGCGCAGGCGATCGTCCTGGACCTCGGCACCGGCGACGTGCTGGCGGTCGACGCGCGCTCGCCCTACGAGATCGAGGCCTTCCCGCCCGTCTACCACGCCTTCACGCCCGGCTCGACCGGCAAGCTGGCCGTGATGGCCACGGCTCTGGAGCTCGGCGTCGTGCATCCCGAGGAGACGATCGACGTCGGTCAGCGTCACTTCTCCCTCGACGGCGTGCGCGTCATCCACGAGGCCGAGAGCACGGCCACGGGGCTGCTCACGGCCGCGGAGACCCTGGCCCACTCGGTCAACGCAGGACTCGTCCAGATCGGCTTGCGCGTGGACGCCGAACTGCTGCGCGCGCAGCTCGCGCGCCTGCACTACGGTCGGATCCCGACGGTCGGGCTCGGCGGCGAGCGCGGAGGCTTCCTGCCGAAGCTCCCCTGGCGCCGGAACTGGACGCACGCCTCGATCTGCTTCGGTCACGAGATGCTGACGACGCTCTGGCAGCACGCCGGCGCGCTGTCCGCCATCGTCCGCGGCGGAGACTGGCGGCCCCTGCGCCTGGTCGACAGCGTGGCGCAGGGCGAGGGGAGCTGGACCCTGCCACTGGAGCCGACGGAGCCCGTGTTCCGCCGCGCCACCGCCCGGACGGTGCGCGCGATGATGGAGCTCGGCGCCCGCGAGGGCACCGGCCGGCACGTGGTCGGTCCGGAGCTCCAGGTCGAGCTCGCGGCCGGCACGAAGACCGGCACGGCCCAGAAGGTCGGACGCGAGATCTGCCTGCACGCCGAGCTCGAGCACCAGCAGGCCCACCACGCCGCCGCCACCAGGTGCACGCGCGCCTGCCGCGCCGAGCTGGTCGGCCGGCGCGACGGTCACGGCAGCTGCTACACGAGCTCGATGGTCGCCTACGGGAGTCTGCCCGAGGCGCGCGACCAGGAGCTCTTCGTGCTCGTGGTCGGCGAGGAGCCGCGCGGCACGCTGCACTACGGCTCGCAGGTCGCCGGACCGACGGCCGTTCACCTGCTGCGCGAGGCTCTCGCGATGCGCCGGCGCGACGAACGGCGGCGCGAGGCCCGGCCCGCGCGGTTCCGGCCGTCGACCCTCGCGCTCGAGAGCGCCGACTCCCACCCGTGGTCCACGGACGCGACCCTCGACGGGATCGCCGCGCAGGCCGACGGGGCTGCCGAGGGGGAGGGATGGCGGTGAGACTCGTCGAACTCGTGGAAACGCTCGGGGGCCGCTGCGCCATCGCTCCCGACGGAGGACCTTGGATTCGTGACGTGCGGCTCGACAGCCGCCAGGTCGCTACCGGAGACCTCTTCGCCGCCCTCCCGGGTCGCCGGGCCGACGGAGCTCGCTTCGTCGGCGAGGCGATCGCCCGGGGGGCCGCGGCGATCCTGTCTGCGGACGGCTTGACCGCACCCGACGTCGGAGATGGCCTCGCGCCGTCCTCCGACGCGGGTACGGAGCGTCCCACGGCCACCGGCGACGTGCCGGTCTGGGTGCACCCGGAGGCCCGCCGGGTCGCCGGAGAGGCCGCCGCGATCGTCCAGGGCCGCCCGGGCGAGGGGCTCTTCCTCGTCGGTATCACCGGCACGAACGGCAAGACGACCGTCGCGCACCTCACGGCTCAGCTGCTCGAGCACGTCGGCCGGCGGCCGGGCGTCGTGGGCACCGTGGGGCATCGCGTCGGCGGGAGCACGCTGCGCTCCACGCACACGACTCCGGACGCGCCGGAGCTGCAGCGACTGCTGGCGCGCCACCGCGACGCGGGCGGAGACAGCGCGGTGCTCGAGGTCAGCTCGCACGCGCTCGATCAGGATCGCGTCGCCGGACTCGAATTCGCGGTCGCGGTGTTCACAGGACTCTCCCGCGATCATCTGGATTACCACGGAAGCATGGAGCAGTATGCGCGTACGAAAGCGAGACTCTTCGAGTCGCTTCGTGCAGGCTCCACCGCCGTGATCCTCGCCGACGATTCCTACGCGCCCCTCATGCAGCAGGCCGCGGCCCGCGAGGGCGAATCCGTCGCCACACTTTCGTACAGCACTCGGCAATCGGCCGATCTGCGAGCGTTCGATTTGAAGTTCGACCTCCAGGGATCTCACCTAATCGTAGACGGGATGGGGATCTCAAGGACGTTAGTGCGTTTACCCCTGGTCGGTCGCTTCAACGCGCAGAATGCTCTCGCGGCTCTCGCCGTAGTGTTGCTGTCGGGTGCGAGCCCCTCCGAGGCTCTCGAAGGGCTCGCATCCGTCACCTCTCCACCCGGTCGCCTCGAACCCGTTCCCACGGGCGACCGCGGATTCCGCGTCTTCGTGGACTACGCGCACACGCCGGAGGCGCTGGCCTTCGTGCTGGACGCCCTCCGCGAGGCGCGCGCCGGCAGCGACGTCTCCTCCGGTCGCCTCGTGTGCGTCTTCGGCTGCGGAGGCGACCGCGACGCGGGCAAGCGCGCACCGATGGGGCGCGCCGTGGGGCAGCGCTGCGAGCGCGTGATCGCCACCAGCGACAACCCGCGCGGCGAGGACCCCCTGGCGATCCTGCGCGAGGTGCAGGTCGGCCTGGCCGAGACCGACGCCGACGTCGTGGTCGAGCCCGACCGCCGCCGCGCCATCGAGCTCGCGCTCCGCGAGGCCCGCCCCGGAGACGTGGTCCTGATCGCCGGCAAGGGCCACGAGACCGTCCAGGTCGTCGGCGACCGGTCGCTGCCGTTCGACGATCGGGCAATAGCACGTGAGGTGCTCGCATGACCCGGCGACGTGAGGTGCTCGCATGACCCGCTTCACCGTCCGCGAGATCGTCGACTCGACCGGCGCGTTCCTGCTGCGCGGTGACCCGCAGCAGACCGTCGACGGCGTGACGACCGACACGCGCCAGGACTGCCGCGGTCGGCTGTTCGTGGCGCTCTCGGGGCCCAACTTCGACGGCAACGCGTTCTTCGACCAGGCCGTCGAGCGCGGCTCCCGCGTCCTGCTGCTGCGCGGCGACGCGCGGCACGTTCCGCCCGAGGTCGCGAACCTGCCCGCGGACCTCCCGGAGGACCTCGTGATCGCGCTGCACCCCGAGCCGCGGCGCGCGCTCGGCGACCTGGCGTCGTGGCATCGCTCGCGCCTCTTGATCCCGGTCGTCGGCGTCACCGGCTCGTGCGGGAAGACCACGACGAAGAACCTGCTCGTGCAGCTTCTCGGCCGCCACCTGCGCGTCGTGGGCTCACCGAGTTCGTTCAACAACGACGTCGGCGTGCCGCTCACGCTGCTGCTCGCCGACGAGACCACCGAGGTCCTCGTGGTCGAGATCGGCACGAACAGCCCGGGCGAGATCGCCGCGCTGTGCCGCATCGCGCGGCCGACCTGCGGGGTCATCACGAACATCGGGGCCTCGCACCTCGAGAAGCTGCAGTCGGTCGAGGGCGTCGCGCGGGAGAAGCGCGAGCTCTTCGCCGTGCTGCCGCGCGAGGGCTTCGCGGTGCTGAACCTCGACGGCGCCCACGCCGATCTCCTGCGCGAGGCGACCTCGGCCAAGGTGCTGTCGTTCTCGGTCGAGGGCGAGGGGGACCTGAACGCCGTCGAGCCGTGGTTCCACGCCGGCGGCACGACCTTCCGCCTGGGCGAGCGCGAGGTCACCTCGCCGCTGCTCGGCACGCACAACGTCCACAACCTCCTGGCCGCGCTGGGCGTGTGCCAGGGCCTCGGGATCGACCTCGCCGACGTGCTGCCGGACGTGCCCGGCCTCTCCGGCGGTCGGCAGCGCCTCGAGCGCATCGACACCGCGGGGCTCACCGTCTTCGACGACACGTACAACGCGAACCCCGACTCGGCCCTGGCGGGCGTGCGCGTGCTGGCCGGTCTGCACGGCCACGAGCGCCGCGTGCTCGTGCTCGGCGAGATGCTGGAGCTCGGCGACCTCGCTCCGGAGCTGCACTACCAGGTCGGTCGCGACGCCGCGAGCGCCGGCATCGACCTCGTCGTGCTCGTCGGGGAGCTGTGCCGCGCGGCCGCCGCCGGCGCGCTGGAGGGCGGTCTCGCGAGCGATCGCGTCGTGCACCTCGCCGACGTCGACACGGCGGAGCGCGTCGTGCCCGATCTCCTGCGCTCGGGCGACGTCGTGCTGGTCAAGGCCAGCCGCCGCACCGGCCTCGAGCGCGTGGTCCGGGCCCTGCGCGAGCCGCGCCCCGAGCCCCGTTCGCCCGGCGGCTCCCGCCCGAGCAGCGAGGCCCGCCCGAGCAGCGAG
>CAYGPA010000258.1:5714-7906 GCA_964351535.1 uncultured Planctomycetaceae bacterium | reverse complement strand
ACCGCTGGCACAACCTCAAGCGCGCCCTGCACTGGCGCAAGCCGAGCTTCTGACGACTTCCCGAAGCAATGTGCACGAACATGAGCATTCGGCTCTCATGCCTGGCGGCGCTCTTGCTCCTGGTTCCCGGAGTCGTGTCGTGCGAAGGGGACGGCGAGGAACTCGGCCAAGGATCTGCGGCCACGGACCTTGATTGGCCAGAGCTAGACCCATTCACGGTGACTCCCACGTGGGAGTTCCTTGTGGGATCGGCACAAGACGGCTCCGATCAGCGGTCACCGGCTGCAGTGTTTCAGGATTTCTTGAAGTTCTCGCGAGCGGATCGCCATGCCTACGCGGAAGGCAGGCGAGCCGCAGAGAAGGCGTTCGGGCCCTACCCCGAGCCCGCTCCAGGGAGCTCGTTTTCTGGTGCAGTGTCCGACGATCGCAGGCTTTGGCTGCAGGCGATACCGGTCTTGGTGTTTCTGCTCGGTCCACTCGAGGCGGAACTCCAGTGGAGCGACTCCGACCTCGAGTTGGCCCAACTCGCCGCGGAGTTTCTCGCCTCACGACCCGAGGGGCCGCGGCTCGCTTTCCGGGCCGGCGAGTCAGCCGAGAATCACCAACAGCTCATGAGCTTCGGGAACTGGTTCCGGGATGCTGTCGAGCAGCCCGCGATCTATGCGCACATGATCGCGACGGTCGACGACGGCCCTTGGACGGGTCTCCCCAGGCTGGGGTCCGAACTGCTCGAAACGACCTCATTGAAGCGGGTGGACGACAGGATCACTCTGAGTCTCCACGCCGACCTCGGCGGTGCGGACGTCTGGACCCTGCAGGGAATTGTGGATGGAGAGTTGAGCTGGACCCTGGCTCTCTCGGAGGTTCATCCGGAGGCGGATCTTCAGTTCCTCGACGAACTGCAGCCCAATGCAGTTGGAGGCTATGGCTGGATCGTGCCCATGCGCTTCGGTCCGCCGGGCGATCGCGAGATCGCAAGCCTGTACCTGAGCCCCGAAGGCGACCTGCTCTTCTACTTCCTGTCGTGGTGAGCCCCGCGTGGCGTGGTCGGAGCGGCGACAGCCTGCTGCGGATGCTTCGCGGTACCGACTGTCCTGGGTCTGCCTGCACCTTGCTGGCGACTTGAACTACGACGGCGTCTCCGACCTCGCCATCGGCAACGCGAACCCCTACTGGGGCGAGATCTCCCACCGCGGCCGCGTCGATGTCCTCTGCGGCGCGACCGGCGACTTGTTGTTCGAGATCGGCCCCGACGGCCGCCTGCCCCGGCAGCGTTAGTCCGCTCCGCTCGGCTGGAGAGCCTCGAGGAGCACTCGCGCGCGCTCGGACGCGGGGTCGCGGGCGAGCGCGGCTTCGAGGTCGCGGGCGGCGGACTGGAGGCTCTCCGCGCGGGAGCGGGTCGGGTTCGTGGAGTAGGCCAGGAGGGCGGCGCGCAGCGCGAGGGCGTCGGAGGCCGCGAGGGCGGTGGGCTCGAACGCGTCCATGTCCGGCAGGCGCGCGCGGACCTTCCACAGGCCGTACTCGGCGCGGCGGTGGTAGCGGTCCAGCTCGTCGTCGATGTCGCGCGTGCGGAGGAGGATCTCCTCGTCCCAGGCCGCCTGCCAGTCCTCGTCGTTCCCGACGCGGACCAGGAAGTTCAGGAAGGGCTGGAGGTGGTAGTCCACGAGGAAGTGCACGAGCAGCCAGCTCCGGCCGTAGTACTTGCGCAGCTCGGTGGACGAGAGGCCCGCTGGCCAGGGGCTCGTGAAGCGGTCCGCCGGCAGCGGGAACGAGGCGGAGTAAGCGAGGCCCGGGCTGTGGGCGCCGAACAGGACCTCGCCCTGGTTCGTGTCGTACTCGGCGGTCTCCATGACCTGCGCCAGGCCCTCGTGCAGCCACAGCGGCGCCGGGGGCAGGAAATCCGAGCAGACGAAGTGGGCCAGCTCGTGCTTGACCACGGTCGCGCGGAACGCGCCGCTGTTCGGAGGCAGCACGATCAGCGGGCCGAGCGCGGTGTTCTCGATGAAGACGCCGGCGGACTGATCTCCGTGCAGGTAGCGGTACTCCGCGGCGTCGCGCAGCACCACCACGAGCGGCTTCCGGCTCGGGGGGCGCATCCCGAGGATCGGGACCGACGCGAAGGCGTGCCACAGGGTCTCGAACTCGCTCGCGACCCTGCGGACGCGGCGGTCGCTGGACTCGTTGCTCTCGAC
>CAYGPA010000258.1:0-5614 GCA_964351535.1 uncultured Planctomycetaceae bacterium | reverse complement strand
GCGCTCGCGCGGCGTGGTCCAGTTCGGCAGGGCGACACACACGGTCGAGCCGTCCGCGGCGGGCATCGTCGCGGTCAGCCAGGGCAGCTCGGCCGCGTCGCCGGAGGGCTTCCACGGGGCCAGGCAGCGCCGTGCCTCGCGCTGCGAGAGCCAGCCGCGGACCGTCGCGCGCAGCTCGCGCGCGAGGTCGCTCGCTTCGCGCCGGGCCTGCGCGTAGCGGTCGAGTCCCGG
This sequence comes from uncultured Planctomycetaceae bacterium, assembly GCA_964351535.1. GTDB lineage: Bacteria > Planctomycetota > UBA1135 > UBA1135 > JAUIDW01. The sequence goes on along the minus strand of CAYGPA010000258.1, from coordinate 5,383 downwards.
CGGGGCGTCGAGGACGGCGTCCTTGCCCTGCGCGCGCAGGATCCGCCGCGCGGCGCCCTCGAGGCGCTCGCCGGTCGAATCGATCCAGCCCAGCTCGCCGTCGACCACGAGGCGGCCGCCGGCCTCGAGGTACTCGGCCAGGCGGCGCAGGTCGGCCGGGTCGAGCACGAGCTGGTGGACGAGGACGAGCACGGGGAAGCGCGCGACGGTCCCCGCCGAGATCGCGTCGAGCGGGAGCGAGCCGGGCAGGAGTCCGGAGTCCTCGAGCAGCCGCAGCCACGTGTGAAGCGCGCGCTCGCGCGTGCCGTTCGTCTCCTGGTAGCCCGCGAAGCGGTTGGGCCACGTCGGCCCGTCGAGCAGCGCGTCGCGCAGCCAGGCGGCCGCGACGGCGCGCGGATCGTTCACGACCGCGACGCCCGCAGGGCGCGGGTCGAACCCGGGCAGTTCCGCGCGCGCGCGCCGCACGTCGGCCAGCGCCGCGCGCAGGCGCTCTGCGAAGCCGGGGTCGCGGGCCAGCGTGCGGTCGCTCCAGACGACGATGCCGTCGCCGCCGCGCAGCCAGTGCTCCCAGACCTGCCAGGCCGCGCCGTCGGGGTTCTGCGGGTCGGGAAAGACCGTCGTCAGCGTGTGCTGGCCGTCGCGCCGCAGCGTGTCGAAGAGCTCGCGCGAGTCGCCGACGGAGTAGCACTCGATGAAGTCGAGCAGCGGCACGAGGCGGTCGACCGGCAGGCCGCCGAAGGCCGTGGAGCCCGTGATGCCGAGCAGGCCGACCCCCGTGCCCGGCGCCTGCTCGCGGACCTGCGCGGCGAGGTCCTGGAGGCGCTCGATCACGACGTCGCGGTGGAACGCGCGCTTCGCGAGCCACGGACCGACGGCCGCGGTGCGCCCCTCGCCGACCGCGAGGCGCACCGCGTCGGTCAGGACGGCGGCGTCCATCGCACCCTCGAACTCGCGCCCGCTGCGCTGCGCCCAGAGGCGCGCGCAGGTCTCCGAGAAGCACACGTCGAACGGATCGCCGAACGGTGTCAGCGAGACCTCGTCGCCGAGCGAGACGCCGACGCCGTGGCGGCCGCCGCGCGCCGCGAGCGTGCGCGCGAGCGCCTCCGCGAGCTTGGCGCACGTGTCGGGATCGGTGAGGCACGGCTGGCGCACGAGCCGCGCCGGGTCGCGGTCCTCGACCCAGGCCTTCCACTGCTTCGCGTACGGGCCGTGCTCCTTGTCGAGGTACAGCTCGTCGCGGCCCGGCGCGTGGCCGACGTAGAAGTCGACGCCGCGCTCGAAGATCCAGGGCTCGTCGCGGTCGCGCTCGACGTTCGTGCCGCCGAGTCCCTCGAGGACGCCTTCCGGGGCTTCCTCGCCGAAGTAGTCCTGGCGCCACAGGAAGGCCGGGAAGCCGCTCCAGGTCTCCTCCGCCGCGGCGCGGCGCTCCTCGGCAGCGGGAGGCGCTGCAGGCGTGGGACCGGGCTCTTGCGCGGCGAGGGCGCCGAGCGCAAGCAGCGCCGCCGCCAGCGGGCGAGGGATCATCAGCCCACGACTTCGAACGGCCACAGGAGCGGCAGGATGATCACCGCGATCGTGCCGATCAGCAGCGTGATCGGCGTGCCCACGCGCAGGAAGTCCACGTAGCGGTAGTCGCCCGGACCCGCGACCATCGCGTTGACGGGGTGCGCGACCGGCGACATGAAGGCGCTGCTCGCGCCGGTCAGCACGGCCAGCAGGAACGGGCGGTCGGAGCAGCCCATCTGCTGCGCCACCTCGAGCGCGACGGGCGTCAGGAGCACCGCGGCGGCGACGTGCGTCGTGAGCTGCGTCATCACGACGGCCGCGAACAGCAGGATCGCGAGCATCACGCGCGGGTCGAGCGAGCCGTCGCCCAGCCCCGAGATCGCCGTCGCGATGTCGGAGGCGAGTCCGTGCTTCTCGAAGGCGCGCCCGAGCGCCAGCATGCCGCCGACGAGCAGCAGCACGGACCAGTCGATGCCCTTGTACGCCTCGCGGAACGGAATCGATCCCGTCAAGAGGAGCAGCAGAGCGCCACCGAGCGCCGCGAGCGAGAGCGGCATGATCTTCAGCGCGGAGACGACGAGCACCGCGGCCAGCAGCGCGATCGTGACGCGCGCCCCGCGGCCGACGCGGCGCCGCTGGACCTCGCCGAGGACCAGCAGGTCGCGCTCGTCGCGCGCGCGGTCGACGTCGCGGGAGTGCCCCTGGATCAGGAGCGTGTCGCCGACGCTGAGCTTGGTGCGCGAGATCTTGCCGAGCTGGACCTCGCCGTGCTTCGACAGCGCCAGCACGTTGAGGCCCGTGCGCTCCTTGAAGTTGTCGCGGCGCAGCGTGTTGCCGACCAGCGGCGAGTCCGAGGGCACGACCGCCTCGACGAGCTCGACGTCGGAGGACGAGAGCCGCGTCTCGCCCACGCGCGCCTCGGTGCGCTCGCGCATGCCCAGCTCGTCGCGCAGCCGCACGATGGCCTCGGGCTCGCCCTGCAGGATCAGCGTGTCGTCGCGGCGGATGTTGTTGTACGGCCCGGGAAGGATCATCTCCTCGTCGCGCACGATGCCGAGCAGCGTGATCCCGTACTGGTCGAAGATCGGCAGCTGCGCGATGGGGCGGTTGACCAGCGTGCTGGACGGCTCGATCAGCACCTCGGTCACGAAGCGGCGCACGCGGTAGTGGTCGGTCAACGTCTCGTCCACGCGCGAGCGCGGCAGCAGCGCGCGCCCCGGCCCGACCATGAAGAGCGAGCCGACCACGACCAGCAGGAGGCCGTACCACGTGAACTCGAACAGCGCGAAGGGCTCGCCGCCGTAGCCCTCGATGATCGAGTTGACGATCAGGTTCTTCGACGTGCCCAGCACGGTGAGCAGGCCGCCGAGCAGGCTCGCGAAGGCCAGCGGCATCATCAGGCGCGAGACCTGCAGGCCCTTGCGCCGCGCCAGCGCGCTGACGAGCGGGATGAAGATCGCCACGACGCCGGTGTTGCTGAGGATGCCCGACAGGAGCCCGGTCACGAGCGAGATGCGCAGCACGAGGCTGGTCTCGTTCTTGTCGGAGCCCGCGAGGAAACGCTCGCCGATCCACTCCGCCACGCCCCAGCGCGTGATCGCGTGCCCGAACACGTACATCGAGCCGATCAGCACGACCGCGGGGGACGAGAAGCCCTCGAACGCCTCCTCGGGCGTGAGGCAGTTCGTCGCCGCCAGCACGAACACGACCAGCAGCGCCACGAGGTCGTAGCGCAGCACGTCCCGCAGGAACAGCAGCAGGCTACCGATCAGAACCCCGAGGACGATCGTCTGCGGGTCGAAGAAGAGCATGAGCTGCCGGCGGGCTGGTTTCCGTATTCGCGGTCGGTTGGGGCGGGAGCGCGGGGCTCTTCGGATCCACGGTCCAGTCGGGGGATTCAGTCCCGGCCCGAGCTAGGCTATAACGTGCGACCCGTCCGGCCTACCCGCGAGTGATCGACTGCCATCCCTTCGCCGAGCGCCTCGGCTCCTGGTTGATACCCAAAGGCCCCGACTCCGATGTCGTGGTGTCTTCCCGCGTGCGCCTGGCGCGCAACGTGGAAGGCTACCCCTTCATCACGAAGCTGGCCGCCGAGCGGGCGGAGGAGCTCTGCGCCGACCTCCGCGAGCACCTGGTCGAGTTCGCCATCGACGGGGAGACCCGCTGGATCGCGATCCAGGACGCCTCGCCCGTGCTGTGCCTGCTGCTGCAGGAGCGCCACCTCGTGTCGCGCGACCTGGCCCCCAGCGGGTCGGAGCGCCACGGCCTCGCCGGACGCGGTGTGGCCTTCGGCGACTCCGAGACCGTCTCGGTCATGGTGAACGAGGAGGACCACCTGCGGATCCAGGGCATGGCCTCGGGGTTCGACCTGGACCTCGCCGCGGAGCGCAGCTGCAAGGTGGACCGCTGGCTGGAAGGCCGCGTGCCGTTCGCGAACGACTCCGCCTACGGCTACCTGACGTGCTGCCCGACCAACGTCGGGACGGGCATGCGCGCGTCGGTCATGCTGCACCTGCCCGCCCTCGGCCTGGTGCGCTCGGAGCTCGAGAAGGTCTTCACGGCCGCCCAGCGCACGAACCTCGCCGTGCGCGGCCTGTACGGCGAGGGCTCGCGCGCCGCCGGCGACTTCTACCAGATCAGCAACCAGATCACGCTGGGCCGCGCGGAGGGCCAGCTCCTGGACGAGCTGCGCCAGCTCGTTCCGGTGATCGTTCGCTTCGAGCGCACGGTCCGCAAGCAGCTGCTCGAGGAGCAGCGCGCGGCGCTGCGCGACCGCGTGAGCCGCTCGCTCGGCATGCTGCGCGCCGCGCGCTCGATGGCCACCGACGCGGCGCTCGCGCACCTCTCCAACGTGCGGCTCGGTCACTACATGGGCCTGGCGGAGGCCGTGCGCCCGGAGGACGTCGGCCGCCTGCGCGTGCAGATCCAGAAGGGGCACGTGCTCGCGCTCTCCCAGAAGACGGCCGAGCCCGAGATCCTCGAGGCCAACGAGCGCGACCGCCTGCGCGCGGCCTTCCTGCGCCGCGCCTTCGCGCCGCGCGGCTGAGGCGCGAACCGCTCGCTCGCTCCCGCGGGCCCCGGACGGCGAGCCCGGGACCACCGAGCAGGCCGCGGAGCGCGTCCCCGCCCCGGTTCCGGGCGGTCGCGTCCAGATGCGACTCCCGGGGCGCCGATACCCACGTCGTGGGTACCGGCATGCTCAGCTTGATCCTCGCCCTGACCTGGTCCGCCCCAGCCGGGTTCGTCCCGGCCGGGTCCGTCCAGCACGGATCGGCCGGCACGCCGCCGCAGGCCGTGTGGCCGTGGGCTCCGGACCCCGCCCTGGTGACGGTCGAGAGCGGGGAGGCGGCCCTGGCGAGCGTCGAGGGCGTCCTGCGTCTCTCCGCGCGCGAACCGGCCCGCACCGTGCCCTCGCCGGCCTACCTGGAGGTCGTGGCCCACGCTCGCCTCGGCGTCTCCTGGCCGCGGCGCGCGAGCCTGCAGCTCGAGGGTCCGGCGGCCCTCGAGTGGCGCGAGCGCTCCGAGGGGCTCGTCCTCGGCCTCGTGGAGGCCCGCAGCGTGCACTTCGAGTGCCGCCGCGGAGGAGCCGTGCTCGAGCTCGAGGGCGGCTGGCGCGTCGAGCTCGGCGCCGGCGCCGTGTTCGTCGCCTCGCGCCCGAACGGCGGCTGGACCCTGCACGTGGACGCCGGAGGGCCCGCCGTCCTCTCGCACCCGAGGGATGGAGGCTGGCGCCGCCGCGAGTCCCTGTCCGCCGGAGTCGAGCTGCTCCTGGACCCCGACGGCCGCCGCGACCTGCGCTCCGAGCTGCGCCCGCGCCTGCTCGGCCCGCAGTTCTCGATCCCGGTAGAGCCCGCCCCGACGTTCGGCCCGACTTTCA
>CAYGPA010000257.1:6828-7914 GCA_964351535.1 uncultured Planctomycetaceae bacterium | reverse complement strand
CTGCGCCACCGCCGCGACACGCTCGCGATCAAGGCGGACGCCGTCGACCGCCTCGGCGACGAGCGCTCGGCGCGCCTGCTGCGCGAGCTCGAGACCGCGCGCCTGGATCTGCGCACCGCGTGGCGCTCGGTGATGCACGCGCTCGACCGCGAGGGCGTCTACCCCTAGCAGCCCGTGCGCAGACCCGACCGACTTCAAGGACCAAGACAACAGGAGCTTCATGATACTCAACAAGATCGAGACCCACGGGCTGTCCATCGCCGGACACGGCGACGACTCCAACCGCGACCACTACGCCATCGCCGGGCTCAACAAGTCGATGCGCGTGCATCAGAGCAACCTGTCGTTCGACGACGACAGTCGACTGCACGGTCGCAACCAGGGTCAGGTCTTCGTCATCGCGGACGAGATCTTCTCGGGCCAGAGCGCGGGCGCCGCCAGCGGCGCGGCCGTCGACGGGATCGTGCAATACCTGCTGAACGAGATGCCCTGGTACCACATGGCGGACGGGGAGCCGAACGACGTGGTGCTCGCGCTCGAGGACGCGCTGGAGAACGCGCGCCAGGAGCTGCAGGCCCGCATCGGGTCGAACGACCTCGGCTCGGTCACGAGCCTGACGCTCGCCTTCGTTTCCTGGCCCGACCTCTACGTGGCGCAGATCGGGCGCGGCCGCGTGTACCTCTGGCGCGGGGGCCGCCTCGTCGAGCTCACGCGGGGCGCGCGCACGGTGCGCGAGCGCCTCACCCTCCGGTCGGCGCCCGCGACCCCCCGGGTCCTGCACCGCTCCCTCGAGCTCGGGGACGTGCTCGCGCTCCTGACCGAGAGCGTCGTCGAAGCCTGGCCGGACTCCGCGATCGCGGACGTCCTGAAGTCGCGCGAGAACGCCGAGGTCATGTGCCGTCGGCTGCTGAGCGGCGAGGGCGCCGGCGACCGGACGGCCATCCTGGCGCGCTTCCTCCCCCATCGCACGCAAACGGCGCGCATGCACGACGAGCCCTCTCCCGAGCTGGAGGCGCACCGCGGTCGTCCGCGTCCGAAGCGCTCCACGAACGGACTCGGCCTGCGCTGGCCGCGATTCGGAAGGCG
>CAYGPA010000257.1:0-6728 GCA_964351535.1 uncultured Planctomycetaceae bacterium | reverse complement strand
CCGGCGTCCTGGCGGACCCTCTCCGGAATGCCGAGAATGGACGTCCATGACGACCCCGCGCCTCCTCCAGCGCTTCGAGGCCCAGGGCGACGCGAGCACGCTCGCGTCGCTCCTGCCCCAGCGCACCCACACCCCCGAGGGCGCTCCCCGGCGCGTGGGCGTGGAGGTGGAGTTCGCCGGGCTCGAAGCGCGGTCCGCGGCGGAGATCGTGCGCGAAGTCCTGGGTGGCGTGATCCACGAGGACACGCCCTACGAGCTGCGCATCGTCACCGAGCCCCTCGGTGAGTTCGTCGTCGAGATCGACAACCGCTTCCTCAAGGACCTCGGTCGCGAGCGCGAGTCGGGCGTGGACCCGGGGGTCCTGGCGACTTCCGCCGAGACGCTCATGGCCCTCGCGGCCGGCAACGTGACGCCCGTCGAGCTCGTGACGCCCCCCATGCCCATCGACGCGCTCCCGCGGATCCAGGAGGTGCTCGACGCGCTGGGCAGGGCCGGCGGCGAGGGTACGGAGGGCAGTCTGTTCAGCGCCTTCGGCGTGCACTTCAACCCCGAAGCGGCGAGCCACGAGGCAGCCGACCTGCACGCCCACCTGCGCGCGTTCGTGGCGCTCTTCGAGTGGCTGCGGGAGGTGCTCGACACCGACACGACCCGGCGCCTCACCCCCTACGTGGATCCGTATCCGCGCGACTACGTCGTGCGGCTCCTGGGGGCCGAGGAGCCGCCGGCGACGCGCGCGCAGCTCGTCGGCGAGTACCTGGCCGCGAACCCGACCCGCAACCGGGCGCTGGACATGCTGCCGCTGTTCGCCCACCTCGAGCCCGGCCTCGTGCACGCGGGCGTCGACGATCCGCGACTGAACGCGCGCCCGACGTTTCACTACCGGCTGCCCGACTCGCGCGTGGGCGCGCCGGACTGGAGCCTCCTGGACGCGTGGCGCACATGGGTCGTCATCGAGGACGTGGCGCAGGACCCGCCGCTCCTGAACGGCCTGTGCGCCCAGCACCTCGAGGCCCTGAGCGGCCCGTTCGACCCCGCGCGCGACGAGGTCGTATCCCGAACCCGCGAATGGTTGACCGGCGACCGCGGATAGGCGTGACCGGGCCCGACCGCGGGGGCCGCACGGCCTGGCGCTTCACGCGCCGGGCCCTGGCCCGCGCCGGAGCTCGCGCCGTGCGCCTCAGGCCGTCCGACCCGCACGTCGACGAGTTGCTCCACGGACTCGTGGTCGGTGGCGGCTCCGACGTCGACGCGCGGCTCTACGGCCGAGCCGAGGTCGGACCCGGCGTCGACCCGGTGCGGGACGCGTTCGAGCTCGCGGCGCTCGCCCGCGCCGATGCCGCCGGGCTGCCCATCCTCGGAATCTGCCGGGGCGCGCAGCTCCTGAACGTCTGGTCGGGCGGAACCCTGCAAGACGACCCTCCGGCGCGACGCTGGCGCCCGCGCCGCCTCCTGCTGCCGGTCGTCGAGGTCGCCGTGAGCCCCGGCTCGGTCCTGACGCGCGTCCTCGGCAAGACGCGGGTGCGGGTCAACGCGCTGCACCACCAGTCCGTCGAGAGCGTGGGCGCGGGCCTGGAGGTCTGCGCCCGTACTCGCTCCGAGGTCGTCCAGGCGATCGAGGACCCGCGACGGGCCTTCCGCATCGGCGTGCAGTGGCACCCCGAGCTCTTGCCGCATTCCCGCACCCAGCACCGACTGTTCGTCGGGCTCGCGGAAGCGTCGAGGATGCACGTCGAAGGCCCCTCGGCGGCGCGCTCCGGATAGACTCCGGCCCGGCCTTCTTCACCGGGACCCACTTCCTTGCTGACATCGCTCGCCCAGCTGTTCCTCGCCGCGCTCTTGTTCGCGCCGGCGCAAGAGACGGTCGCGCCGTCCCAGGCGGAGGTCGAGTCGCGGATCGCGGACCTGCAGGGCGTGGAGTCCGACGCCGCCAAGAAGGAGCTCGCGGTCTACGCGGAGGCGCTCGAGGCGCTGAAACGGACCGACGAGGCCCGCGCGCTCGCCAGGGGATTCCGCAGTGACGTCGACGAAGCACCGGCCCGGTTGCAGAACCTGCGCGCGGAGCTGGCCGAGGTCTCTGCGGCTCCGGAGCTCGTGGTGGATCCGGGACTCGATCTGCGCGAGCGCGAGCAGCGCCTGGCCCAGGCGGAGGCCGACCTCTCCGCGGCTCGCGCCCAGACCGAGGAGCTCGCGCGCCTGGCGACCGTGCGACAGACCCGGATCACGTCGATCCCCGACGAGATCGCCAGGGCGCAGCAGCAGCTTGACGAGCAGCTCGAGCTCCTGCCGAGCCTGGCCGCCACCCCGGACACCCAGGCGCGACGCGCGCGACTCGCGGCCGAGATCGACGCTCTGTACGCCCAGGTCGACGCCTTGAACGCGGAGAAGGCCGCCTACGAGGCCCTGCGCGAGGTCTTGCCGCTGCGTCGCGAGAAGGCGCAGCGCCAGGCGACTCGCGCGCAGAAGGTCGTCGAGCACTGGCGCGCCCAGGCCACGAAGAAGCGCAGTGAAGAGGCCGAACTCGCCGCCGCGGAGACGCAGCGGCAGACCGACGAGATCCTGCGCAGCTTCCCGGAACTCGAGTCCGTCGCGCGGCGCAACGAGGAGCTCGCCGCGATGCGCTCGGGCGAGGACGGTCTGCCGCAGCGCATCGGCATCGCGAAGCGCACCGTCCTCGAGACTCGCTCCCGGCGGATCGAGGTGACGCGCCGGTACAGCGCGATGAAGCGCCGGATCTCCGCCGGCGGACTGACCGAGAGCATGGGACTCGTGCTGCGGCGCGACTACGAGTGGCTGCCCACCCAGGCCGAGCTGAACGACGAGAAGGAGGCGAACGCCGACCGCCTCTCGGCGGTGAACCTGCTGCTCCTGGTCGTGGAGGAAGAGCGCGCCGTACAGAGCAGCGTCGAGCAGCAGCGCGCAGAGATCTTCCAGGAGTTCCAGGTCGAGGAGCCGACCGAGCAGCTCGCCGAACTGGCGACGAGGCTCCTCGCGAAGCAGCGCGAGCTCCAGGGCGACGTGATCGAGGAGGCCAGCGCGCTGCTGACGGCGCTCCTCGACCTCAAGGTCGCCCACGACGAGCTGACGACGGCCGTCAAGAGCTACCGCGACTACATCGAGCAGCGCATCCTCTGGGTGCGCAGCGTGGGCGCGAATCCCCTGCCCAGCCTGCTGGACATTCCCGAGCACGCCTACGCGCTGGTCTTCGACACCGACTGGCCCCTGGCCGTCCAGGCCGCCAGGCAGTCGCTCGACGTCCGCATCGGGCGCTCCGTGCTCGTCGGGCTGGCCTTCACACTGCTGATCGCCCTGCGCCCGATCCTGCGCCGCAAGCGCAGGGAGATGGCGGAGCTCGTGCGGTCGTACCACACCGACAAGTTCCTCTACACGATCCGCGCGCTCGTTCAGTCCTTCCTGCTGGCGCTGCCGTTCCCGCTGCTCGTCTGGTGGGTGAGCTGGATCCTCAGCCAGGGCTTCGAGAGCGTGGCCCGACCGCTGGGAACCGGGATGCGCGAGATCGCCTCGGTGTATCTGGTGCTCGAGCTGGTACGCCAGGTCGCGAAGACTCAAAGCGTCGGCGAAGGACACCTGCGCTGGTCGGAGCGCGCGATGAAGCAGCTGCGAACCGAGCTGCGCTGGTTCCAACCGCCCGCGATCGCGCTGGGCTGGCTGGCCCTGACGTTCGATCACCAGCAGACGATCCAGTGGACCGACTCGCTGGGCCGCGGCTCCTTCGTCGCGGTGATGATCGCGCTCGCGTTCTTCCTCTACCGCGTGTTCCGCGCGGACAGCCCGATCCTGTCCCAGGCCTTCCAGAGAGGCCGGTCGCTCCTCGGTCGCACGCGCCGCGTGTGGACCGCCGTCGCGGTCGGGATGCCGATCGCCCTCGCCGTCACGGCGCTCTCGGGGTACTACTACACAGCGCTCCAGCTCGAGACGCGGCTGCGCTACTCGCTCGGCTTCGCCGCAGGCTTGACGCTCGTCAACGCGCTGCTCCTGCGCTGGCTCTTCATCACCCGACGCCGTCTGGCGATCGAGCAGGCGCGCCAGCGCGCCAAGGCCAAGGCGGCCGCGGAGGAAAAGGACGCGGACGCGGCGCGCGAGTCCGGCTCCGTCGGCATCGACGAGGACGCCGTCGACATCCCGTCGGTCGACGCGCAGACGCGGCAGCTCTTCCGCAGCGGCCTCACCATCGCGGCCGTCGTGGGCGTGTACCTGATCTGGGCCGGAGCCCTGCCCGCCCTCGGCGGACTCGACCGCGTCCAGTTCCTGCCCGAGCTCGCCATCCTGGACGTGGAGACCCCGGGCGCGCTGGAGCCCGCGGTCGAGGACGCCGCGGTCTCGGCCGACGCGGCCGCGTCCACGACCCCCGGTACCAGCGGGTCGTCCCCGATCAGCACCCTGGCGGGCACTGCGAACGGGATCTCGAACTCGCTCGGCCTGCCCAGCGTATTGACCCTGGCCGACGTGATCCTCGCGGCGATCTTCGGCCTGCTGGCGACCATCGCGGCGAAGAACCTGCCCGGACTGCTCGAGATCTCGCTCCTGCAGCGCCTGCCGCTCGACAGCGGCTCGCGCTACGCGCTGTCGACGATCATCCGCTACCTGATCATCATCATCGGCATCAGTGCGGTCTCGACCGCGCTCGGTCTCGGCTGGGAGAAGATCCAGTGGCTCGCCGCCGCGCTGACCTTCGGCCTGGCCTTCGGCCTGCAGGAGATCTTCGCCAACTTCGTCTCGGGACTGATCATCCTGATCGAGCGGCCGGTCCGCGTCGGCGACATCGTGACCGTCGGCGGCACGGAGGGCCGCGTCACGCGCCTGCGCATGCGCGCGACGACCATCCAGGACTGGGATCGCCGCGAGTACCTGGTGCCGAACAAGGAGTTCATCACGGGCAGCATCACGAACTGGACCTTGACCGACCCCGTGACGCGCATGGTGATCCCGGTCGGAATCGCCTACGGGTCCGACACGAAGAAGGCCCGCAAGCTCCTGATGAAGGTGGCGCGCGAGAACACGCTCGTCCTCGAGGAACCGCCGCCCAGCGCGATCTTCCGCGGCTTCGGCGACAGCTCGCTGAACTTCGAGCTGCGCGTGTTCCTCGCGAACCGCGACCTGTGGCCGGAGATGATCGATCGCCTGCACTCCGAGATCGACTTCGCCTTCCGGGAGGCCGACATCGAGATCGCCTTCCCGCAGCGCGACCTGCACATTCGCAGCGTGCATCCCGAAGCGCGGGGCGCGAGGATCGAGCCCGAGAGCGAGAGCGACTGACGGCTCCCCCCACCCCGGGACTCCCATGCTCAGGACGATCGCCTCGACCCTCTGCCTGCTCGCCCTCTCCTGCTCTTCCATGCCCGAGGCGCTCTCCGTCGCGCTCGCGCCGCGGGCGGGTCCGTGCGAGCCCGCGGCCGCGATCCGCACGATCGACGCACGCGACGGATGCCCGCCGACGATCCTGGGCGGGACGCTGGACGAGAACGGCACTCTCGACGCGCAGGTGCAGATGGTCGGCGTTCCGTCCGTCGCCGAGCTCCTCGGGGAACTGGTCGAGCGGGTCCTGTGCGAAGCGCAAGCGTCGAGCTCCGGTCTACGACCCCTGCCGGCGGCCGGCGACGAGATCGTTCTCGTCGTCGAAGACCTGGTCGTCGTCGACGACGGTCACGGCCTCCAGTTCCGCGCGCGCGTCGGCTTCGCGGGTACCGCCCCGGCGGCGTGGCTCCGGCGCAGGGAGCTCCTGTTCCATGCGCACGTGCCGTTCTTGCGCCAGGAGAACTGGGCCCGCGCGTTCGAGGCCGGCCTCGACCAGTGGGTGGACTCCCTGCGCGAGAGCTGGTCGCCCGAGACGCGGGGGCGCTCGCTGCTCGACGTGCGCGTCAGACGCTGAGGCGCGCGACCTGCCCGCGGACGAAGTCCTCGTCGGCACCGGGCTTCATGCCGCTGCGCCGGGCATCCTCGAGAGCGTCCCGCAGCGGCACGCCGTCGTGGATCACACGGAAGATCGCGAGCAGTTGCGCGGAGCGTCCGCCGTTGTCGCAGAAGACGAGGACCGGTTCCTGGCCGACGGTCTCGATCGTCTCGAGGAAGCGATCGACGTCCGCGTTCTGCAGAACGACCGACTCGGAGCCGATCGCCACGTACTGGAGCCCGAGGCTGACCGCCGCCCGACGCAGTTCGCCCATGTCGAGCGCGCCCGGCGCGGTCGCGTCGATCACGAGCTGCACGCCGCGGCGGACGGCCAGCTCGAGATCGTTCCGGCCCGGGCGGGTTCCGACCCAGACCTGTCCACACTGGGAGACGTTCTGCATCCCGCCGAAGTCAGCGCCCTCGAGCACGGGGTACGGGACCCCGGGCTCCTGTCCCGAACGATCCGAGGCGCAGCCCGGCGCCGCGAAGGCGACCGAAAGGGCCAGGAACGGGGCGCAGAGCGTGTTTCGAGACTTGGATCGGCACATCGGAATCGGGGAACTATAGCGGCGAGCCCGCAACGCGCCACCCGCGGATGGGATCCGAGACCGGGCCGTCGTCGCAAACCAGTCGCGCGGACGCGAATAGGCCGCGTGCCGCCGGGGAGCAAGTTCGCAATTCTCGGACCGCGGGAGCGGACCGATCGTGACGAGGACGTTACGGCCGTCCGGGGCCCGGATCGCGGTCGGACCCCGTGCGCCAGGAAGCCAGGCCCAGGCCCACCCAGCCCACGATCCAGCTCGTACCGCCGAGGGGCGTGA
>CAYGPA010000256.1:0-7934 GCA_964351535.1 uncultured Planctomycetaceae bacterium | reverse complement strand
GGTCCTCGCGCAGCGCGCCGGAGATGCAGCCGGTCCAGAGCTCGGGGTCGCGCTGGAGCTCCTCGGGCACGTCCTCGTCGCTGACGATGTCGGAGATCGCGCAGCGGCCGCCGCGCTTCAGCACGCGGTGGATCTCGCGGAAGAGCTGTGCCTTGTCCTCGCCGGCGACGAGGTTCAGCACGCAGTTCGACAGCACGAGGTCGATCGAGTCGTCGGCGACCAGCGGCTCCTCGCGGCGCAGGCGCGCCTCCTCGGCCTGCAGGCGGTCGAGGTCGGCGGCCGTGCGCACCGGGTTGCCGGCCAGCCACGTCTCGAGCTTGTCGCGGTCGAGCCCGAGGTCCTGGATGCGGCCGTGGACGAAGTCGACGTTCTTCCAGCCGATGCGCGCGCCCACCTCGTCGCGGTACTTGCGCGCGAGCGCCAGCATGTCGGCCGTGGCGTCCACGCCGATCACGCGGCCGTGCGCGCCCGTGAGCTGGCTCGCCATGTAGCAGATCTTTCCGCTGCCCGACCCGAGGTCGAGCACGACGTCGCCCGCCTGCACGAAGCGGCTGGGGTCGCCGCAGCCGTAGTCGCGGTCGATGATCTCGGCGGGCAGGACCTCGAGGAGGCTCGCGTCGTAGTCGACGGGGCAGCAGAGCTCGGGAACCTGGCGGCGCGCGCCGTCGGCGTAGCGGTCGCGGACGCTCGACAGGACGTCCGGCGACGCGGTGGTGGAGTCGGTCATGGCGGTCGGGGCTCGGGAGAGGGGGACGAACCTCATTAGACCGACGCGCGTCGCGGGACAGCGCGCCCGACGACGAAATTGCGGCGACCGTGCGCAGCGAACCCGCGTTCGTCACGGGGGGCCGGACGAGAGAACGGGGCCCGCCATCGTGAGAGGACGGACCCCGTTCGGGAGGGAGAGAGTTTGCGAAGTCTCCGAGAGAGAGGCGCGGGACCGGCTCAGCCGGCTTCCTTGCCCTTGTTCTTGCGCGGGCGGCCGCCCTTGGGGCGCCGGGCCTGGAGCGACTCCTGGAACTTGGACCAGTCCTGGTCGGAGAAGAGCTGGACGACGCCCCCGCAGGAGACGCAGTAGGAGTGATCGATGCTGACCAGGTAGCGGACGTAGGTCCCGCAGGCGGCGCAGTACTTCTGGTCGTCGTAGAAGTCGAGTTGGTCCATGATCGTTCCTTGCTCCCTTGGTCTCCGTGGCGGTCGACCCTGGAAGAGCAAGCCGGTTGCCAAGCGCCGAGGCGACCTCGCGAAGTCCACAAGGGCCTGCAGGACAAGGACTTGAGGAGGTGCCCGGAGACCGGCCCGACCGGGCGGTCCGCGCGGCGTGTCCATCCGGATCGACACGCCTGACGGCCCCGCCAGGCGGGTCTACAGCCCTCGAAGCCCCTTCCCGGGCCCGCGAGGCCCGTTCGGGGGGCTCGAAATGCGATGTCCTGAAAGGTCGACGTGGATCGACGGACGTTCAGGATTCGCCACGCGGCCCCTCGGGGCCGAGGTCGCCCTCGAGGCTGCGGGCGTGGCCGGCGCGCACGTCCGGGTCGGGATCCTCGCGGGCGGCGGTCGCCAGGCCGTCGCGCAGGCGTGCGCGCTGCTGCTCCGAGGGCGGGGCCTCGCGCTCCTGGGCCCGCGCCAGGGCCCAGCCGGCGGTCTCGCGCACCACGGGGGAGGGGTCGAAGCTCAGCGCGTGCAGCAGCACCTCGCGTCCGGCGGCGCTCGGGCGGTTGCCCAGCACGATCGCGGCGTTGCGCGCGAGCCCGGCGCGGCGCGGGCGCTTCACGGGCGAGCCCACGAAGCGCTCCGCGAACTGCGCGTCGTCGAGCTCGAGCCAGCGGACGGCCGTGCCCTCGGCGACCGCGTCGTGCAGTCCGAAGCGCTCGGCGAGGTCGGGCGCGTCGTGGCCCCACGGGCAGACCTCGGAGCACACGTCGCAGCCGAAGATCCAGTCGCCGAAAGCCGCGCGCAGCTCGCGCGGCACGTCACCGCGGTTCTCGATGGTGTGGTAGCTGATGCAGCGCGTCGCGTCGAGCACGCCCGGCGCGTCGAACGCGTCCGTGGGGCACGCGTCGAGGCACGCGGTGCAGGTACCGCACGAACCGTGGGGCGGAGTGCTCGTCGGCTCGAGCTCGGTTTCGAGCAGCAGCTCGGCCAGGAAGAACCACGGACCGAAGCGCGGGTGCAGCAGGTTCGCGGCCTTGGAGGCGAAGCCGAGTCCCGCGGCGGCCGCGTGCGAGCGCTCGAGGATCGGGCCCGCGTCGACGATCGCGCGCTGCTTGCCGACGAGGCCTTCGTCGCGCAGCCGCCGCGCGAGCTTGCGCAGCATGCGTCCCATCACGTTGTGGTAGTCGCGGCCGCCCGCATAGCGCGCGACGCGCGTGCCGTCCGCGAGCGCGACGGGCGCGCGCGAGTGGGCGAGACCGACGACGAGCAGGCTGCGTCCCTCGGGCAGGATGCGGCGCGGGTCCACGATGCGGTCGCGGTTGCGCGCGAGGTACTCCAGGTCGGCGTGTCGGCCGGCGGCGAGCCACGCGTCGAACCGCTCCGCGTCGGGCGGGGGCTGCAGCGGGGCGACGCCGGCGAGGTCGAATCCGACCTCGCGGGCCAGCTCCAGAGCGCGCGCGGTGGGGGGCATCCCCCCATTGTCACCCCTTGGATGGCCCCCTCCCAGGGGCCTCCGCGGCGCCGCGGGCCCGGGCGCCACTCCCAAGTGCGGCTTCATCAAGGGTTTGCGAAGGCCGCGCGGCGCGATTCGGGCGAAACGGCCACTTTCCATCGTTACGTTCGTCAGAAACCGACTTAATGCATCCTGGTGGTAGGGAAGAACTAGTGAGGGTCCCCCCTGCGCCGGCTTCTACCGGTGCAACCCCTCGACGGGCTTCCTCGATCCGTCCCCCATGTCCGATTCATCGGCAATGTCATCCGAGGAAGGCTGATGCGCGCAGGGCGTCCCAGCGCGACGGTGGCCGGCGGCCTGGAGCTTCCCACGCTCCGCGAAAAGGCCCAGGGACTGCAAGGGGACGTACCGAAGAAAGAGCTCGCGACGATGCTGGCCATCGTCGACGACGCCGAGAGAACGGGCGAGAGCGTCCGCGACGCGCTGTCGACGCGTTTGATGGAGGCCTTCCGGCTGCGCCAGACCCGCGCGTGCTTCGGACTCCTGTTCGAACTGAACAGCCAGCACCTCCTCGCGCAGGTCGCGAGCTGCCTGCGCCGCTATGCAAGTCGGTCGGACCCGCGCGACGTGCTGCAGGAGGTGTTCTTCAACATCTACCGCTACCCGCACCGCTTCAACTGCGAGCGCGAGGACGCCTTCCGCGTCTGGTCCGCGATGATCGTGCGCAACACGGTCCTGAAGCACCTGCGCTCGCAAGGACGATCCGGCCGGATGGAGGTCCCGTTCGAAGACCTCTCCGACCAGCCCGAGTCGAGACCCGTCAACCCGCTCAAGGGCGCCATCGAGAGGGAGAGCGAAGGCGTCTGCAGTCGGGTGTTCATCACCTACCTCCATCTGTACCTGCAGTTCTATTCGATGCTCTCCCCCCGGGAGAGACGAGCCATCCACCTCGTGGAGGTGGACGGGTGCAGCTATCGCGAGGCAGCACGGGATCTCGGCATCAAGCTCGAGAATCTGAAGATGGTCATCTTCCGCGCTCGTAGGAAGATCCATCGCGCCATGCGGCGCGTCTTCGACGGCCTCCCGCCGGACTGCCGACCGGCGCGGGACCCGAAGGGCGCAGGCCTCCGCGTCACGGATCGACAGGCATCCGGGCGCTACGGGGCAAGCATGGTGGCTGAGCGCGGCTCAGCACCGGGCAGTGGGGGGGGCGAACCAGAAAAGGACTCGGCCACGGACGGTTCGAGATGAAACCCAAGGAAGCATTCCAAGGCTGGGAGTCGGAAGAACTCCCCGAGATCTGCGGCCAGTTCCAGGTGGACCTCTCCTGCCTGGTCGACGGAGAACTCGACGAGATGTCCGCGACGCGGGCGATGTTCCACCTGGAGAGCTGCGACAGCTGCAGCTCGTTCCTCCAGGACACCCGGGACTGCCTCATCGCGCACCGCGACGTCGTCGACCCCGAGCGCTTGATGGCGCGCGTGGCGATGCTGACGGGCACCGACTTCCAGGCGCAAGCCGAGTCGATCGCTTCGGTCAGCCAGCTCGCGACGATCTTCTACAAGCTCGGCAAGGCGTACATCCTGATGGCCGTCGATCCCGACTGGCGCACCCGGGTGTTCGAGGAGGCCGTCTCCGTCGAACCGACGCAGGCCCACGGGCGCAACTTCGTGGACGACGTCCTCGAGGGCGGCGGCAACCGCCTCGGCGGAGTCGACTGGACCGAGGCGCGCCACTGGCTCAACGGCCGTTTGGCCGAGATCCAGTCGCCGCTCGAGAAGGGGCGCCGCCTGCTGCTCGAGGCGCTCGAGGCCGACCCCTCGCACGAGGAGGCGAGCATCTACCTCGCCTTCCTGCACCGCAAGGAGGGCAAGACCCTCAAGGCGGCCGCCCAGTACCGCAAGGTGTTCCGCACGGCGATCGACGAATCGAACCGCGGTCACGCGGCCGTTCAACTCGGTCTGCTCCACGCGTCGCAGGAGGACTACCGCAAGGCCATCGCTTGCTTCCGCTGGGTGACCTCCAGCGGGCTGGCCGAGCGAGACGAGCGCTTCTTCTTCGTCCGCTTCAACATCGGCATGGACTACGCGTTCCTCGGAGATCGCGACCGCTCGGTCGCGGCCTTCCGGGACCTGCTCGACCACCACCCCGCACGCCGGGACGAGGTCGTCGGTTTGTTCGAACGTTCCGACCGCCTCCGCGAGTCGATCGAGAACGAGCCCGAGTTCGTGGACCACCTTCTGACGACGTGCCCGGAGCTCTTCGAAGAGCCCGACGACGCGGTCGCCACGGAAGGATCGCAATCATGATGACCCCCCAAAGACGAATCGTGCAGCGACGAGTTTTCCGGGCGGACTGGAGTGCCGCGCGAGTCCTGGCCTGGAAGGCCGGCCTGAGTTCGGCGCTGCTCGCCGCATGGATCACCGGCGCCTCCCCCGTCGTGTCGGCGGGCGACCCGAGAAACGGCGGATACGGCAGTGGAAACTCCGACAGCCTCGAGGACGAGGTCGGCAGCCTTCCGACGGTTCGCGACGACGGCTACCACCGCGTCGACGACGCGCAGGATGGCGCCGCGCAGGCGCTGCCCCTCGATCCCTCCCTGGTCTTGACCGGTCCCGCGCCCGTGCTGCGGATGCTGGTCGCGGACGCTCACGGAACGGGATTCGTCCACATCGAGCCCACCTCACCTTCCGCGGAGCGCTGGACGTTCCACGGAGAGCCCACGGTCCTGCTGGACCGCGCGATCCTGGCCCTCGGCCTGGTCGACGTGCAGGTCGAGATCGGCCTGCGCTTCGCCGGCGGGGCGGCCTCGGTCGAATGGGACGGCGGACGTACGGCACCTCGGCTGCTTCCGCCGTTCGGGGATCTGGACCTGCCGGTCGGCCGCCTCGCGGCCTCGGGAGCCCTCGACACCCGCCCCGCGACGTTCCGCATGGTCGGCCCCCTCGGCGCGCGTGCGAGCCTGGGGCTGCGAGCCTCCGCGCAGCACCTGGCGATCGTCCAGCGGCTCGAGTAGCGCTCGCCGGCTCACCCCGACGATCAGCGAAGAATCGAGCTCCCCGCGGGTCCGGAAGGTCCCCCGGGGAGCTTCTTCGTTGGACGCGACGCGCTGCGCAGCCGAAGGTAGGAGGCCGCTGCCATGGCCCGCGTCGCTCCTCGTCCCTCCTTCACCGCCTCTGCACGACGGCCGACCGCCGGAGGGGGCGTGCCGCGCACGTTCGCGGCCGGATGGCTGGTGCTCGGCGCCCTGCTCGCCGGCGCCTGCAGCCGCGCTGCGCCCGGAGGCGAGGACCCGCTCTCGGTCCTCGTCGTGACCTTCGACACGACCCGCGCCGATCGCTTCGGCTGCTACGGGCACCCCGGTGGGCTGACCCCGACCGTCGATGGGCTCGCGGCGCGCGGCCTGCGGGTCGAGCAGGCCTTCTCGACCGCCCCGCTGACGCTGCCCGCCCACGCGAGCCTGTGGACCGGCCAGATCCCTCCACGTCACGGCGTGCGCGACAACGGCAGCTTTCGGCTCGGGGAGGAGGCTCGCACGCTGGCCGAGATCCTCGCGCAGGCGGGCCTGCGCACCGCGGCCTTCGTCGGCGCCTACGTGCTGGACTCGCGCTACGGGCTGGCGCAGGGCTTCGAGCACTACGACGACCAGCTGCACCGCGGCGAGCCGGTGGCGATCCGGGCGGCCGACCGCGTCGGCTTCTACGAGGAGCGCGCGGGCCGGCAAGTGACCGACAGCGCCCTCGCCTGGCTCGGTGAGCTCGACGCGGACGAGCGCTTCTTCGCCTGGGTCCACTACTTCGACCCGCACTTCCCGTACGCCGCTCCCGAGGCCTTCGCGGCACCGGGCCGAACCGACTACGAGGCCGAGCTGGCGGCGGTCGACGCGGAGCTCGCGCGACTCGTGGGTTTCCTGGGCGAGGCCGGCCGCCTCGACAGCACGCTGATCGTGGTGACCGCGGACCACGGCGAGGCCCTCGGGGAGCACGAGGAGGTGACGCACGGCAGGCTGGTGCACGACGCCACGATGCGCGTGCCGCTGCTGTTCTCGAACCCACGGCTCTTTCCCGCGCCCCGCGTCGTGGACGAGGGCGTGGCCAGCCTCGTCGACGTGGCGCCGACCGTCCTCGGCGCACTGGGGCTCTTCGCTCCGGAGGGGCTCGACGGCGTCGACTTGCGGGCGGTCGCGCCCGGTCCCGACCGGGCCGTCTACCTCGAGACCCTCGGCGGGCACCTGCGCAGCGGGTGGGCCCCGCTGTTCGCGCTGCGGCGCGCCGACCTGAAGTACGTGCTGGCGCCGACGCCCGAGTTCTACGACCTGCGCGCCGACCCGGACGAGCTCGCGAACCTGGGCCGCGCCGATCCGCGCGCCGCCGGACTGGCGCGGGAGCTCGAGAGCGTGCTGGACTCCACCCAGGCGCTGCCGGAGTCGGTCGCGCCGGTCTCCGACGCGGATCGCGAGCGCATGGCCGCACTGGGGTACGCGGACGACGTGCGGGACGCCGCCGGCGACGACGGTCTGCTGCCGGACCCCAAGGAGCGCATGGCGGCCTTCCGTCGCCTGATGTACGCGCGCAGCCTGCTGGCCGAGGAGCGGCGGGAAGAGGCCCTCGCCGAGCTCCGCGAGCTGCTCGACGAGGAGCCCGCGAACGCCAATGCCTGGGAGACCGCGTTCAACGCGTACACCGACCTGGGGCGCTGGGCGGAGGCCGAGGCGGCCGCCCGGCAGATGGCGCGCTGGCGACCGACGGCCGAGGCGTTCGTCTCCCTCGCGCGCGTCCTCCACCGCAACGGACGCGTGGAGGAGTTTCGCGCGGCGCTGGAGCGGGCCGAGGAGCTCGACCCGAGCGAGGGTGGCATCTACGTCGCGCGCGGCAATCACCTCGCTCAACTGGGACAGTTCGAGCGGGCGCTGCGCGAGTTCGAGCGAGCGATCGAGGTCGATCCGGTCGGTGCCGGAGTCGTCGCGCGCCGCCAGGCGGCGGCCGTTCGCCGCCGGATGTCGGGCGCGCGCTGAGCGCGACCTCGACGACCCGCGCCGGCGCGAGTCAGAAGATCCGACGCACGTAGATGTCGCGCAGGCCGTTCTGATCGCCGAACATGCTCAGGTTCGTCGCGTCGCTGGCGAAGGCCTTCCAGCGGCCGTCGCCCGAGATCTCGCCGTTGCCGGACAGCATGTCGCCGACCTCGCCACCGCGCCTGCTGAGCAGCTGGGTGACGCCGTTGCCCTCGTCGAAGATGCCGTTGCCGTCGGGATCGCGGTCGCGGGAGAAGACGTCGAACGTGAAGTTGTGGTCCAGGGGGCTGAGGTTGCGCGCGAAGCTGACGT
>CAYGPA010000255.1:0-8024 GCA_964351535.1 uncultured Planctomycetaceae bacterium | reverse complement strand
GCGACAAATCCTGGGATAGCGTTCAGTTGCCAGCGTGGTCCGCGCCCGCCGGAGATTGATCGACTCAGCTGCTCGCACGCCCGGAAGTGTTTTCCGGCCGAGGGCGCGGACGAACCGCTCGCCAAGGAGCCGTCCATCATGCGCAAGAGCCGTCAGTCCGTCCGAGGAGGAGCCCTCCTCGTCACCGTCATCGCGGTCGTCGTCCTGACGGCCCTCTCGACCTCGATCCTGGTCGTGGCCGCTTCGGCCCAGCAGGAGAGCCGCTCGGCCAGCGACCAGGTGAAGGCGCTGTACCTGGCCGAGTCCGGCATCAACGACCTCATCGCGCGGCTGCGCGTCGAACTCGACGACCCGACGGGCCCCGGCGGTCAGCCCACCATGCCGGTGATCGGAAGCGCTGCGGCGCCCCAGGTCTTCGCCTCGGGGTCCTACTTCGGCTCGGTGGTCGACAACCTCGACGGGACCTACACGCTGACGTCGGCGGGAACCTGCGGGCGCCTGACGCAGGCCATCGAGGTCGTCACCGACTCCGCCGCCTTCGGCCTCTTCGGCAACGCCGTGTTCGCCGGGAACTCCGACGGCGATCCGAACTACTCGCTGGACTTCAGCGGAGTGGGCGCGCAGCACGACGAGATCCAGGGCGACGTCTACAGCGGTGGGGACATCCACATCATGGACGACGCTCTGATCCGCGGGAACAAGCGCTCCACCGGAACGATCACCGGCGGAACCGGCATGCAGGGCGTGTCCCAGCCGCTGCCCGACATCGCGGGTATGGACTATCCCAACGTGCACGACGTGAACGTCGCGTCGGAGTTCGCTGCCAACGAGGCATGGGGCCCGAGCTCCCTGGGGGGTTCGGCCTTCGAGGTCCCCGAGGCGAGCTACGCCCACATCTTCCGCAGGAATCCCTCGGATCGCAGCGCGGACATCGCGGCGACGGCGAAGGACGACTACTTCCTCGAGGATCCCTACGAGCCCCAGCGCATCGACCCCAACCAGAACGGAAGCGACGCATCGCACATCTCGCTGACCGGCGGCCCGAACCCCGGCCCGGACGGCAACAACCTGCTGTACTACATCGACGGAAACCTGTGGCTGCACAACAAGGACGTGTACTCCTTCAAGTTCATGCAGCCGGGGTCCAGCACCGGCGTTCGCGCGACGTTCGTGGTGCGGGGCAACATCTACTACTCCGACAACCTGTTCCTGCAGAACAAGAACAAGGACGCGTTCGCGTTCATCGCCATCAAGGACCCGAACGAGCCCGACAGCGGCAACATCTACTTCGGCGACCCGACCTACGGAACGCTGAAGGAGATGCACGCGTACCTGTACGCGGAGAACAACTTCTACGACTACAACCTGGACGCCAGCGGCTCCGCCGAGGTCGAGCTCTTCGGCATCATGAGCGCCGGCAACCAGGTCCAGATCCAGCGCGACTTCCAGGGCCAGCACTCGAAGCTCTCGGTCGAATTCGACGACCGCGTCTGGACCGGCAAGGTCGACCTGCCCGGCCTGCCCGGCTCCAGCGGCGCGGGGGGCGGTGTCGAGGTGCTCTCCTGGAGGCGCGTGCCGGCGCCCTGAGGCCCCTCTCTCGGCCTCGGGAAGCCCACGGGGCGGTCGCGCGCGAGCGTGGCCGCCCCGTTCTCGTCGCGGGAGGGGGCCTCCAGCGCCCTCCGTCGACCGGACTCCCGGACGGCCTCAAGCGCGCGGGACCCCCCGGCCGACAGGGACGCGTTGGCCCGGTGCATCGACCGGGCCGCGCAGCGGCACTCGAAAGGAAACCCGGATGGCCTGGATCGACACTCTCTTTCACCAGATGGTGCAGCAAGGTGCCTCCGACCTGCACATGACCTCGCACCTCTCCCCGATGATCCGGGTGGACGGTTCGATGCAGATGGTCGCGGGCTACGACGAGATCTCGCCCGATCGCATGCGCGAGGTGCTGTACGAGATCGTTCCCGAGGAGAACCGCACGCAGTTCGAAGCCACCGGCGACACGGACTTCGCCTACGAGATCCCGGGGCTCGCGCGCTTCCGCGCCAACTTCTTCATGGACCGCAACGGGCCCGGCGGCGTCTTCCGCCAGATCCCGACCGAGATCCTGACCGCCGAGCAGCTCGGGCTGCCGCCGTCGGTCATGGAGCTCTGCCATCTCAGCAAGGGCCTGGTCGTCGTCACGGGCCCGACCGGCAGCGGCAAGTCGACCACGCTCGCGGCGATGATCGACTACATCAACCGCACGCGCGACGAGCACATCATCACGATCGAGGACCCGATCGAGTTCGTGCACCCGCAGAAGAAGTGCCTCATCAACCAGCGCGAGGTCGGCCGGCACACGAAGGGCTTCAAGAACGCGCTGCGCGCCGCGCTGCGCGAGGACCCCGACATCGTCCTCGTCGGCGAGATGCGCGACCTCGAGACGGTCGAGATCGCGATCGAGACGGCCGAGACCGGCCACCTCGTGTTCGGCACGCTGCACACGACCACGGCGCCCTCGACCGTCGACCGCATCATCGATCAGTTCTCCGCCGACCGGCAGTCGCAAATCCGCACGATGCTGTCGGAGTCGCTGAAGGGCGTCATCGCGCAGACCCTGTGCAAGAAGCAGCCCAAGGGCCGCATCGCCGCGCTCGAGATCCTGCGCGTCACGAACGCCGTCTCGGCCAACATCCGCGAGGGCAAGACGCACCAGGTGCCGTCGCTGATGCAGATGGGCGCGAAGCACGGCATGCGCCTCCTGAACGACTCGCTCGCGGACCTCGTCCAGCAGGGCGTCGTGGCTCCGGGCGAGGCCTACGTCAAGGCGGTCCACAAGGACGACCTCGTGAACCGCATGAACGCGCTGGGCATCGCGTTCGACCCCGCGAGCCTCGGAGACGGCAACTCCGCGGGGGCCCCGGCCCCGGCTCCGGCCGCTGCAGCGCCCGCTCCCCAGCCGGCGCCCGCACCCGCCGCAGCGCCTCTCAACATGTCCGCGCCGCGCGCGCCCGCGGCACCGCCGCCGGCCGCCCAGGAGCCGTCGGCGCCGCTTCCCGGTGCAGCCCCCGAGGCCGAACCCGCCGCCGGACGCCCGGGCTACGTCGACCCGTTCGAGAACTTCAAGCGCGGCCAGCGTTAGCCCACTCGCCACCCGGCGGCGGCACCGGAAGGAAGACCGCGCCGGCCTGCCGGCGAAGGGGTTCGGCTCTCGGCCCATCCACGCGGACGCGACTCCCGGCCGGGGGGCGCGTCCGCCGCTCGTGGAGAGCTCGTGAACTTGCCGTGGAGCGCCTGTGGAGACGCGGCGAGCAACCTGTGGAGAGCTGCCCGGTCGAGGCCCGAAGCAGTTTCGAAAGCCGCACTTGCGTCGGCCGTCGAGCTCGGCACGCGCTGTGGAGAGAAGCTCCCTCCACCGCCGCACCCGCAGGTGCCGATACCGGGAAAGCGCGCGTCTCCCCCGCCGCGCGCCTTCGCCGCCCCCAGCCCCGGACTCTCCCCGTGCGACTCGTCATCCTGGCTCTGCTCGTGCCCGCCGGCCTCGCCGGACTGGTGCTGCCCTACGACACCCTGGGCGGACGCATCCGCGACCTCGAGGAGCGCGCGCAGACCGCGCCGGGCGAGCGCGCCGTGCTGGACGAGCGCTTCGACGAGCTGGACCGCGAGTTCGGCTCCCTGCGCGACCGCGTCGCGCGCAGCGCGGCCGACCAGGACCTCGAGGGTCGCCTGACGCAGGTCGAGACGCTGCTGAGCGCGGCCGAGGCCGGCCTGTTCGACGTCGAGTGCGAGCTGGCCGAGAACGAGGACCAGCTCGCGCAGGCCCTGACCCGGCAGCAGGACGCCGAGCTCCTCGCCGAGCTGCGCCGCGAGGTCGACTCGCTGCGCACGCAGCTCGACGAACGCTGGGGCTCGCTGAACGAGGTCGTCACGGGCACCGCCGCCGTCGCCGACGCCGGCCTGCGGCGCATGGAGTCGCTCGAGGCGAACCTGCCCGCGTCGCGCGACACGCGCACCATGTGGCGCGAGCTCGTCGGCCCGACCATCCAGCTCGCCGGCCAGAGCACCGTCGGCAGCGGCGTCGTCGTGCGCGGCACCGACGGCGCGCTGCACGTCCTGACCGCCTGGCACGTCGTACGCGACATCAAGGCCGAGAACGAGGGCGTCGTGCTGCCGATCCCGCTGCGCGCGTTCCGCCGCGACGGCAGCTGGATCGACCGCGAGTGCGACCTGATCGCCCACGACGTCGACCTCGACGTCGCCCTGTTGACCGTCGTCGACCCCGAGGGCCTCGAGGAGCACGCCCAGCTCGCCACGCCGAACCGCCTCGACGACGTGCAGGTCTTCGACACGATCTACGCCGTCGGCTGCCCGCTCGGCAACGACCCGATCCCGACGCACGGCGAAGTCGCCTCGACCTACCACCTCGTCGGCGACAACGCCTACTGGATGATCAGCGCGCCGACCTACATCGGCAACTCCGGCGGCGGCATCTACGACGCCGCCACGCACGAGCTCCTGGGCATCTTCTCCAAGATCTACACCCACGGCTCCATGCGCGCGACCATCGTCCCCCACATGGGCCTCGTCACCCCCCTCGACCAGATCTACGACTGGCTCGGCCGCCAGGGCCACCTGCACCTCTTCCAGTCGGAAGAGACCGTGCGCCTCGACGACGGGCGCTGAGCACGTTCTCGCTCCGCGCCGAGGCGCTGGAGGAGAAGGCGGGCGCGGGGATCATCGACCGGGTCGACGTTCTTGGCCGACTACGTGACCGAGGCGCTGCTGCCGGAGTTGCTCGTCGAAGTACAGGATCCGCGTGCGAGCCTGCCATCCGACTCGTGCAGAGGGATCGTCCTCGAACAGGAGCTGGCCGTGCAGGGCGACGCGGCCGGCGAGTTCCAGCGCGGCCTCGTCCAGGACGGCCAGATCGACGCCCGCGGGCACGTCGATCTCCCAGGCGGCGGGATCGCGACCGCCGAAGTGGGCGGCTACGTCGATGTCCGACTCCGGACCCGCGGAGCCGGCGGCCCGGCTGCCGTGCAGGAACGCGAACTGGGCGCCGGCGTTTCGCAGGCACTGGACGATGGCGGTTCGGTCGAGGTCCTTCACGGATCTCCGAGACTACGGCGCGACGGGCGGAGATTCACCCTCGATGGGAGCGTCGGGGCAGGCCTACCGGGGATCCGCTGTCGACGCTCCCGACCCGCCCGTTCGTGATGCGTTCCACCCGGTCTCCTTGGATTAGCATGGGCGGCTCGAGTTCGGCCCCCCGCGCCGTGCCCCGTTATCGAAGGCTCGACATGCTGCTCCCGCTCCTCCTGTGTGTCGCGACGAGCGGCGTCCAAGCTCCCGAGATCGTCGTCGACGAGGTCCTCGTGCTGGCCCCTCCAGGGGTCGCGCGCCGCGAGGCGCTGCACACCGACGCGGTCGAGGCGCGGATCGTCGCGGGCGAGTGGAGCGTGCCGCGCGCGGGCGACGTCGTCGTGCGTCCCGACGGGGAGGAGCTCGCCTGGGAGGACGCGCAGGTCGGCGAGGACGGCTGGTTCCGGCACGCGGCCTTCCGCGGCGGCTACGCGCTGGCGACGGTCGAGGTCGAGGAGGCCGGGATCTGGATGCTCGAGGCCGGCGGGCACTCGCTCGTCTACGTGAACGGCGTGCCGCGCACCGGCGACCCGTACGGCTACGGCTTCGTGCGCCTGCCGGTCGAGCTGCGCGCGGGCGTGAACGAGCTGCTCTTCCACTGCGCGCGCGGGCGCCTGCGCGCGAAGCTCGCGAGGCCGGAGCGCGAGAGCTTCCTCGACGTCGCCGACGCGACGCTGCCGGACGTCGTCGACGGCGTCGACGGCCCCCTGCTCGGCGCCGTCGTGGCGATCAACGCCACGGGCGAACACCAGTCGGATCTGTCGCTGCGGGCCTTCGTCGGCGAGCGCGAGGTCGGCGCGGGGCGCGCGTACGACCTGCTGCCGCTCGCGAACCGCAAGCTTTCCTTCGCGCTCGACGCGCGCGCGCTCGCCTCCCTGGTGAGCGAGACGGAGAGCGAGACCCTCGAGGTCGAGCTGCGCCTGCAGCGCGGCGACGAGCCGCTCGACCGCGCGACCGTGACGCTGCGCCCCCGCGGGGCGACCGAGCCGCAGAAGCGCACGTTCGAGAGCGCGATCGACGGCAGCGTCCAGTACTACTCCGTCCGGCCGGCGCTGGGCGCGCCCGCGCGCGACGGAACCGACCCGCGCGACCCCGCCCTGATCCTCTCGCTGCACGGCGCGTCCGTCGAGGCGACCTCCCAGACCGGCGCGTACTCCTCGAAGACGTGGGCGCACGTCGTCGCACCGACCAACCGGCGCCCCTACGGCTTCGACTGGGAGGACTGGGGCCGACTCGACGCGCTCGAGGTCCTGGCCGACGCGCGCACGCGGTTCGCGTCCGATCCGCAGCGGACCTACCTGACCGGCCACTCGATGGGCGGGCACGGCACGTGGCAGCTCGGCGCGCACTTTCCGGACCGCTTCGCGGCCCTCGGCCCGAGCGCGGGCTGGCGCAGCTTCTCCACTTACTCGGGGGTCGAGGCGGACGCGAGCGACGTGTTCGCGCGCGCCGGGATCCCCAGCGACACGCCGCGGCTCTTCGACAACTACCGCGAACTCGGCGTCTACGTGCTGCACGGAGACGCGGACGACAACGTGCCCGTCGACGAGGCGCGCGCCGTGCGCGACTGGCTCGAGGAGCACCACGACGACTGGCGCTACCACGAGCAACCCGGCGCCGGGCACTGGTGGGACGCCTCGGACGAGCCGGGCGCGGACTGCGTCGACTGGGCGCCGATGCTCGACCTTTTCGCGCGCCGCCGCATCCCCGAGCCGGGCGCGGTGCGCCGCGTCGACTTCACGACCGCGAACCCGGCCGTGTCCGCGCGCTGCCACTGGGCGGAGATCGTTGCCGTGGAGCGCGCGGGCGACACGGCGCGCGTCCAGGTCGAGCTCGACCCCGGCCTGCGCCGCTTCCGCGGCACGACCGCGAACGTCCGCCGGCTGACGCTGTCGGTCGCGCACCTCGAGCCGGACGAGGCGCTGCGCGTGGAGCTCGACGGGCAGACCCTCGGCGCCGAGGAGGGCCTCGCCTGGCCCGCGGACGCGCGCCTGCACTTCGCGCGCTCCGACGGCGCCTGGCGCGCGACCGCGGCCGCGCCGACCGCGCACAAGGGCCCGCACCGCCACGGTCCGTTCAAGGACGCGCTGCGCAACCGCCTGCTGTTCGTCGTCGGCACGCGCGGCACGCCCGCGGAGAACGCCTGGGCGCTGGCGAAGGCGCGCTACGACGCGGAGACCTTCTGGTACCGCGGCAACGCCTCGATCGACGTCGTCCTCGACACGGAGTTCGACCCCGCCGCCGAGCCGGACCGCGGCGTGCTGCTCTTCGGCAACGCCGACACGAACGCCGCCTGGGACGCGCTGCTCGACTTCGCGCCCGTGCGCGTCGAGCGGGGCCGCGTGCGCTTCGCCGACGGGCACGTCTACGAGGGCCCGGACAAGGCCTGCCTCTTCCTCCACCCGCGGCCGGGCAGCGACGTCGCCGCCGTGGCCGCGATCGCGGGCACCGGCCTCCCGGGTCTGCGCCTGACCGAGCGCCTGCCCTACCCGGTGTCCGGGGTGGCCTACCCCGACGTCACGGTTCTCGACCTCGCCTTCCTCGCCGGCGGCGACGGCGTCCTCGCGGCCGGCTTCCTCGGGCCCGATTGGACGCTCGAGGGCGCCGAGATGACGTTTCGATGACCCGCTGGGCCACCTCGGACGGCCCGGCGAGGTTCTTGCGGGCGTAAACTCCCCCCTGTCGAGGGGACGCATGTTCGCCACGCTAGTCATCGCCTGGGTCGCCGCCGCGGCCGCCGCGGGCGCCGAAACCCCGCCGCAGGCGCACGCCGGGCCGGTCGGCTCGGCGTCGAGCGCCGACGTGGAGGAGCTCGTCCGCGCGCTGAGCGAGGGCGACCGCCGCGCGCGACTCGAGGCGATCGCGGCCCTGCCCGCACACGGCGAGGCCGCCGTCGCGCC
>CAYGPA010000254.1:7306-8038 GCA_964351535.1 uncultured Planctomycetaceae bacterium | reverse complement strand
CGCGAGCCCGCACGCGAAAGGCCGCCGCGCCCGCGCGGGTCCCGTCGTCCGGTAGTACGTCGCCGACCCACTCGGGGAGCACGACCCGACCGCCTTCCATCCTCGGCTGTCCGGGTGGCGCGAGATCGAAGTCCATCCGGGTCTGCTCCTTGCGGCAGATCGGTTCGCGCGAGCTGCCGAAACAAGCCATACCGCTCATCCATACTTCCCGGTGTCGAAGCCCCAGTGCGAAGCCGAGGTCGTGGCACAGACGCCGGCCGAGGTCCGTCTCGGTCCTCCAGCCGGCGCTGGAGGCCACGTGCCAGTAGACTCCTCCGCCGTACAAGGTGACGTCGAACCCGCGCAGCTCGCCGTCGAGTACGTGGACGTCGGTCCGCAGCGCGTGTCCGATCCGCCCCTGGTCGACGCCGGAGGCGCCGGGATCGAAGCGGAAGACGTTGACGCCGTCGTCGGCCGAGGCCTCGATCTCGGTCGTTCCGCGCTCGACGAAGCGCAGGGGTCGGCCGCTCGAGCGACTCGCGCTCTCGATCCAGTCGAGGCCCGCGCGCACGGAGGCGGCCACGTGCTCGAAGCGCGGCGCGACACCTCCGTAGTGCGAGGCGCGCGCGCAGACGCCCTCCAGCGACTCGCTGAGGTGGTACTCGAGGACGCGCTCGTCTTCGGGCCGCGACGCGGGGTCGGCGCCGAGGCCCAGGACGAGGAGCGCGAGGGAGCTCCGGCAGGGGATCGAAA
>CAYGPA010000254.1:0-7296 GCA_964351535.1 uncultured Planctomycetaceae bacterium | reverse complement strand
CCGCCGAGGCTCGATCCGACTCGGGCTCCGAGGGAGACCGTCGAACTTATGGGGCCCGGAGCCCCTCGCGGGCGGCCGGGCGCGGCCGGTGGCGTTCCCAGGTTCCGGGAACTCGCGTACGATCGGCCCCCCCCCCATTGCACGGAGCACCCTCATGACGAAGCGCAGATTCCTCGGGAGCCGGGTCGGCTCCATGGCCTTGGCAGGGCTCGGGCTGCTCGGCCTGACCTCTTTCGCGCCTGCGACGCAGGGGACCGGCGGCCCCTCGCCCGTGTTCTTCCGCATGACCTCGCCCAGCAGCGGCGCGACCGTCGGACCGGGCAGCCGCATCGTCCTCAAGCTGCGCGTGCGCGTGGACCCGAACGACAACCTCGGGCTGGCGCTGGCGCTCGTCGACCTCGTCCAGGATCCCGGCAACCCCCAGCAGCTCAGCCTGCCTCCGGGCCGTCCGCTCGTGGCGATGGCGGGATTCGACTGGCCGAACGGGTTCGTGAACCCGCGCAAGAGCTTCTCGGAGTCGGGCTTCGGCGGGACGCCCCTACGCAACGAACTCGGCGGGTTCGACCTCGTCCAGATCGGCGGCGGCCAGAACACGTTCGGCGTGCCCGGGCCGTGCCTGGGTCCGGACCAGGACATCTGCGTCGGTCAGGACGTCGTCGTCGACCCGGGCATCGGACAGACGAGCTCCGGACAGCTCCTCGCCACCGTGCAGTTCAACGCGCCGTCGGCGCCGGGGACCTACACGTTCCACCTCGAGAACGCGATCGCGAACACGCTGGCCGTGGTGAACGCACCGCCCATGCCGTCGGTCGTGAACCATGCGCAGACGCAGATCACCCCGGCGTCGTCCGTGACCTTCGTGGTCCAGTAGCCCCCACCGGAGACCCCGAAGATGTTCACCCCCCTGCGTATCCTCTCCGTCGCGGCCCTGGCCGCGCCGGCGACCGCCGCGGCGGCCCAGGTCATCCTGCCGACGCCCGGTTCGACGCTGACGAGCATCCACACCCAGTTTCGCTGGAACGCCGTCCCGGACGTGGTCGGCGAGTACGAGCTGCGCATCATCGAGGACGACGGCTCCATGAACCCGTTCTCGAACGGTGCCGCGATCCAGTTCCACGTGGTCCCGTCCGCGGAGCCGCGCACGGTCGTCACGACCGGGCTCGAGTTCGGCAAGCCCTACGCGTGGCAGGTCACCTCCTACGTCGGACCGCCGCCGCTGCAGCGCGTCGACTCGGAGATCTACCGCTTCGAGATCGACCCCCTGCCCGCCTTCATGCCCCCCGTGTCCCTGACCGTGCCGGCGGGAGCCGGGCCGGTCGAGCCGGGCTACGTGCTGTTCGGACACTTCGGCTTCCCGTCCAGCGGCTTCACCGACGGCCTCGTCATCACCGTCGACGAGCAGGGCGAGATCGTCCAGTTCTTCCACCGCACCATCGCGCGACCGATCACCGACGTGCGCATGCTCCAGGAGCGCAACCGGCGCGGGCGCCTCATGTGGCTCTCCGACGGCCGCGGCTTCGAGTCGACGATCGACGGCGACACGCTGTGGGCCACGCCGACCAAGTTCACCGTCCACCACGAGATCTCGCCGCTGCCCGGCGGCGACAACCTGGCCATGATCCTCGACGAGCGCTTCGTCGAGGACGTGAACGGCGGGCCGCCCCAGACGTGGCTCGGCGACGCGATCCTGCACCTCGACCGTCACACGCGGACGACGAAGGTCCGCTGGAGCGTGTTCGACGACTACTCGACGAACGACGTGCACCCGATCCACGGCACGGCGGACTGGACCCACGGCAACGCCGCCGTGCTGGATCCGCTGACGGGGCGCGTGTGGGCGTCGATGCGCTCCCTCGACCGGGTCTCGTGCATCGACTTCGCGACGGGCGAGCTGCTCTTCAACATGGGCCGCGAGAGCTGGCCGGGACAGGACGTCCCGTTCGGAGACAACCTGTTCTCTCACCAGCACGCGCCGCAGCCGCTGCCGAACGGCCACCTGATGCTGTACGACAACGGCAACGAGATCGAGCCGCTCGGCGTCCCGCGCCAGTCGCGTGCGATCGAGCTGGCCTTCGACAACCCCGCCGACCCGAGCGACGTGTCGATCGTCTGGAGCTACGACGCCCAGGACGATCAGGGCAACCCGATCTTCACGCCGTTCGTCGGCGACGCCGATCGCCTGACGAACGGCAACACGCTCGTCACGCTGGGCGCCGTTGCGCTCATCGACGAGGTCGACGCGAGCGGTGCGCTCCTGTGGCGGCTGCAGGTCGGTGTCGGCGCGCCGCTCAACATCATCTATCGCGCCGAGAAGATCCCCTCCGTCGTCGCGGACACCCCCGGTGACTCCGACGGCGACTGGGACCTCGACATGGCGGACTTCGCGCTGCTGCAGGGCGCCGTCGCGCGCCCGGGCGGCATGGCCTTCCCCGACCCGCTCGTCGACATGGACGAGGACGGGACGGTCGACGCCACCGACGCCCGCCTGTTCGGCTTCTGGCAGACCGGACCCGCGCGTCCGAAGGAATAGCGCTCCATCCGGGAGGCGCCCGCCACGTATCGCCGAGCTCGGGCCGGGCGCCTCCGGATCCTTCCGCGCGCTGGAATCCGAGCGGCGCGCCGTTCAGCATGACGCCGCCGCGCGATCGCCGAGCGGCGCCGCTGCATGAACACCTCCCGCGTCCCGCGCCCCGGCCGTCGCTTCGCGCTGCTCTGCGCGCTGGTGCTCGGGGCACTGACCAGCGTCCCGTACCTCCTCGCTCGCCTGCCGCGCTTCGAGGGCAGCAGCCCGAGCGTACAGCTCGGGTTCGTGCACGACATGAACGCGTACCTCGCGTTCATCCGGCAGGCGGCGGACGGCGCGTGGCTCTTCCACAACCCGTTCACCGCGGAGCCGCACGACGCCGCGCTGTTCAACCTCGAGTGGCTGTTCGCGGGCAAGGTCGCCGCGCTGTTCGGGGGCGCGCTGGGAGCCGGCTTCCAGGCCGAGCGCCTGGTCGGCATCGCCGTCCTGTGCTGCGCGCTGTACGCGCTGTGCCGGCGGCTCCTCGCGACCGAGCGGGCCGCGCGCGTGGCTCTCGTGGCCGTGCTCCTCGGCGGCGGGTTCGGCTGGTGGACCGCGTTCCGCGGGCTGCGGCGCCCGCTGGCCTCGATCGAGTTCCTCGACCTGCGCGCGGGCATCCACCCGTTCCTCTGGATGGTGCTGCAGCCGCACTTCCTGATCGCCCAGGCCCTGGCGGTGACCGCGCTCGCGCTGCTGCTGCGCGCGGAGGAGACGCGCGCACGCCGGACCTACGCGGCGGCGGGTCTCGCGTGCCTCGCGGCCGGCGCGTGCCGGCCGTTCGACATGCTGTACCTGTGGACGGCCACGGGCCTCTTCGTGCTCGTCGGCCTCGCGCGCCGCGAGGGCCTGCGCGCGGCGTTCGACCGCAGCCTGCTCGTCTTCGTCTCGGCGCCGCTGATGCTCTACTACCTCTGGGTGTTCGAGTTCCACCCCGTCTTCAAGTGGTGGGGCATCCAGAACGAGCTCGGTCCGCCGCAGCTGCTCGGCCTCGCGCTGTCGCTCGGTCTCGCGGCCTTCCTGTTCCCGCTGGGCGTGGCGCGCGCGGCGGCGGGCCGCTTCCGCCACCCGCCCGCCCTGCTGCTCTGCTGCTGCGCGGCGGCCAGCCTGGGGCTCGTGTACTCGTACCCGCTGCTCTCGTTCACGCTGCAATTCGCGACGAGCTCGCTGATCCCGCTCGCGCTGCTCGCGGCCTACGGCCTCGCGCCGGCGCTGGCTCGCCCGGCGCGCTGGGCCGCCCCCGTCACGGTCCTGCTCCTCGTCCTCAACGCGGGCACGTCGTTCGTCGTCGCGGAGCGCGTGGTGCGCGAGGTGTGGGGCGGCGACCACCGCATCGAGGACGGGCGCCTCGAGGCCTACGCGCAGCTGGAGCAGGTCGTCCGACCCGGGGACGTCGTGCTGGCGGGGTTCCAGGACGCCAACCGCATCCCGCGCCACACCGGCGCGACCGTGTACTGCGGGTACCTCTTCGCGACCGTCGAGTACCAGCGGAAGATGAACGAGGTCTTCGGCTACTTCACGGCATCGACTCCGACGAGGCGCGCCGCGTTCGCGGCCGAGAACGGCATCCGCTGGGTCTTCGTGGACCCGCGCGACCCGCAGGTCCGCGGCTTCGATCCCGCGAGCGATCCGGGCCTGCGCGTCGTGTTCCGGAACGACGTCGCGACGCTGGCCGAGGTCGTGGCGGCGCCGTAGCGGAGGCCTACTCGACGTAGCCCATCTTGCGCAGCTCCTCGAGGGCCTCGGGGTCCTCGAAGCCCTCGCCTTCCGCCAGCCCCGCCGTGACCGCGGCTTCGTGCCCGCGGTCGATCGCCTGCCGCAGCCGTGCGACGACGTCGGCACCGACGTCCGCGGCCGCGAGCGAGCGGGTCTCGCCGGGGTCCGCGCGCAGGTCGAAGAGCTCCTCCGATCCGTCCGAGCCACGGATCAGCTTGAACCGCGACGTCACGACGGCCTCGAGCTCGCGGCCGTAGCGCTGGGTCATTCCCGCCGAACCGCGGTGCTTGCCGAACATCCGCAGCGAGATGCGCGGGTACTCGAGCGTCGCGAAGAGCTCGCGCTCCTCCGGCACGTCGCCGCGCAGGTCGACGCCCAGGCTGTGCGGCCCCGGCTCGAGCCCCGCCGCGCGCAGCAGCGTCGGGTAGACGTCCAGGATCTGCACCAGGTCGTCGCGCTGCTCGCCGACGCCGAAGCCCGGTCCGCGCGCGATCAACGGGATGCGCAGGTTCGTGTCGTACAGGTTCAGAACGTGCGCGAGGTGGCCGTGCTCGCCGAAGTTCTCGCCGTGGTCGGAGAGCACCAGGACCAGCGTGTTCTCCGGCGCACTCGCGCCGTCGAAGGCCGCGACCAGGGCCTCCGTGATGCGGTCCACCTCGCGCAGTTCGGCCGCGTACATGCGGCGCGCGACCTCCAGCTCGATCTCGCCGGGCCGGTCGGGCCCCAGGTAGAACCGGCGCAGCAGCGCGCCCTCGCGCCCGCCCGGATAGAGCATCTGGATCGCGTTCCAGCGCTCCTCCCGCCGGCCGAGGAAGTGCTGCGCCGTCTCCCACGTCGGCACGTAGGGCATGTGCGGGTCGACCAGGTTCACGAAGGCGAAGAACGGTTGCCCGCCGTCGAGCCCGCCCAGCCACTCGCGCACGGCCTGCACGGTGCCGTTCTGGTCCACGGGCTGCTCCGCTCCGTCGCGGTCGAGCGCCAGCGCCTCGACGCGGTCGCGGTAGCCCTCGTGCAGCGGCACGTAGTGCTCGAACCCGTCGTCGAGCCCGGAGCGCTCGCCCACCCACACGTTGTTGCTGAAGGCCCCCGTGGCGTACCCGGCGTCCATCAGGACCTGCGCGAGCAGCGGCAGTGAAGTGGCCACCCGCCCGTGCTTCTGGTTGGCGAGGTGCACGCGGGGCACGGTCCCGGTGAACAGCGAGCCGTGCGCCGGCAGGGTCCAGCTCGACGTCGAGTAGGCGCGGTCGAAGCGCGTGCCCTCGGCCGCGAAGCGCTCCAGGAACGGCGTCGTCGGCAGCGGGTAGCCGTAGGCCGACAGGAAGTCGGGCCGCACGGTGTCGAGCACGATCACGACCAGGTTCGGTCGCTCCGCGCGCGAGGAGCACGCGGGCGCGGCGGCGAGAGCGAGCAGCAGGAGGGCGCGTCGAAGCGTCATGGGTTCCGATTCTACGGAGCCCGCAGGACGTCGCGCAGCGCCGTCGCGGCTTCCTCGACCTCGTTCGCGTCGTTCGAGGGTCCCAGGCTGAGCCGCAGGACTCCGTCGGGCGCCGTCCCGAGCGTCGCGTGAGCCAGCGGCGCGCACTGCAGGCCGCCGGCGGCGACCACGCCGCGCTCCATGAGCGCCGCGGAGAGCTGCGCCGGCGTGCGGCCTTCGAGCGTCAAGGCCAGCGTCGGCAGCTTGGCCGCGGGGTCGACGGGTCCGTGCAGGCGCACGCCGGCGATGCCGCGCACCTCGTCGGTGAGCCGCGCGATCCCGGCGCGCGCGCGCGGCAGGCGCTCCGCTCGCTCCGGCGCCGCGAGCCAGTCGAGCGCGGCGGCCAGGCCGGCGAGCGCGGCGCGGTCGACCGAGCCGCCGTCGCAGTAGCCGGGCATCGGACTGCAGCCCGGCGCGCGTGCCTCGTCCGCATCGCGGGGTGCGGCTGCCGGCAGGGTGCACACGGCCTCCGGCACGTCCATCGCGACTTCCGGCGCGATGATCAGGCCGCCGATGCCCCACGGAGCCTGGAGCCCCTTGTGTCCGGCGAAGGCCAGCAGGTCCAGGCCGAGCTGCTCGAAGTCCAGCGGGATCCAGCCCGCGACCTGCGCGGCGTCCACCAGCATGCGCGCACCGTGCGCGCGCGCCAGGGTGGCCATCTCGAGCACGGGCAGGAGCTCGCCGGTCACGTTGCAGGCCGCCGTGGCCGCAACCAGCTTCACGTCGCCGCGCGCGAGCTCGAGCTCCAGCGCGTCGAGCACGACGGGCTCGCCCGCGGCGCCCGGCAGGACCACGACCTCGACGCCCAGCCCCTCCAGCTTCCGGACGGGGCGGTGGAGCGCGTGGTGCTCGAAGGCGCTGATCACCACGCGATCGCCCGCGCGCCACGGAAGATCGGCGACGCCCAGCGCCAGCGCGGAGGTGCAGCCCGGCGTCAGGAGCAGCCGTCCGGGGTCCCGCACTCCGAAGGCCTCCGCGACCCGTCGGTGAGCGGCGTCGAACTCCGCCCCCCACGCCTCCGGCGGCGCCTCCAGCGCTCGCGACACCGCCTCGCGGACCACCGCCGGCTTGGGCCAGCTCGTCCCGGCCTGATTCAGGTACGCCACCCGCCCAGGGTAGCCGCCCGCGCCGTCTCGCGAGACGGGCGCGGTCCCGGGCGCCCGGATGTGCGTCCAAACGACCGCCGGCGACGAAGTTCGAGGTGTGGAAGGACGCGGCAGGCTCCCCGGCCGAGAATGCCCGCGCCGGGGCCCTCGCCGCGGCCATCACCATGCACGGCGAGCCCCATGAAGAGGACGAACGCTTGATCGGACTGGAAACGACCCGGGCCTCGGAGGGAGTTGCGGGGGCGCCCCGCGGGGTGGACCCGCGCGGTGCGCGCGCGGAGACCCTCGTCGAGCTCGACGACGTGCACCGCCGCTACGCCAACGGCCGCGTCTCGGTCCAGGCCCTGGACGGCGTGTCGATGACGGTCACGGCGGGCAGCTTCGTCGCGCTGGTCGGGCCGTCGGGCTGCGGCAAGTCCACGCTCCTGAGCCTGATCTCC
>CAYGPA010000253.1:0-8049 GCA_964351535.1 uncultured Planctomycetaceae bacterium | reverse complement strand
CTGCCGCACGTGCGGCACCGCGCGGACCTGAACGTCGTGATCGCCGAGCTGATCGGCGAACTCTCCTGCGGTCACCAATACAACGGCGGCGGCGACCAGCCCGACGCCCCCGACGGCGTCAGCGTCGGCCTGCTGGGCGCCGACTACGACGTGGAGCAGGGTCGCTATCGCTTCGCGCGCATCTACCGCGGGCAGAACTGGAACCCGAGCCTGCGCGCCCCGCTGACCGCGCCGGGCGTCGACGTCGACGAGGGTGACTTCCTGATCTCCATCGACGGCCGCGACGTGCGCGCCGCGGACAACCTGTTCGAGGCCTTCGAGGACACCGCGGGGCGCCAGGTGGAGCTCACGGTCTCCGCGAACGCCGACGGCTCGGACGCGCGCACGTCGACGGTCGTGCCGCTCGGCAGCGAGTCCAACCTGCGCCGGCGCGAGTGGATCGAGGGCAACCGCAAGCGCGTCGACGAGCTCTCCGGCGGACGCCTCGCCTACATCTACATGCCCAACACCGGCGGCGCCGGGCGCCAGGCCTTCGACCGCGACTTCTACAGCCAGCTCGACAAGCAGGGCGTCGTCCTGGACGAGCGCTACAACGGCGGCGGCCAGGTCGCCGACTACGTCATCGACGTGCTGTCGCGCAGGACGATGTCGTTCTGGATGAACCGCGAGAAGTGGGTCGGCCGCTCGCCCTTCGGCACGATCGAGGGCCCCAAGGTCATGATCGTGAACGAGTCGGCCGGCTCCGGCGGCGACTGGATGCCGTGGACCTTCAAGAACCGCAAGCTCGGCCCGCTGGTCGGCACGCGCACGTGGGGCGGCCTGGTCGGCATCTCCGGCTACCCGCCGCTGATGGACGGCGGCTTCGTGACGTCCGCGAGCTTCGGCGTCATGGATCCCGACGGGAACTGGGCGGTCGAGAACGTCGGCGTGGCGCCCGACCACGAGGTGATCGAGTGGCCGAAGGAGGTCATCGCCGGCCACGATCCGCAGCTCGAGAAGGCGGTCGCGCTGGCCCTCGAGGAGCTGGAGCGCAACCCGCCCCAGCCGCTGCCGACCTACCACCCGCCGCTCGAGCGGTAGCCGGCACGCCACCCCGGCCGCGACGGGGGTTCACGCGGCGACGGGCCGTCGACGATCGACGGCCCGTCGCCGCCCGTCCGCCGCCGGCGGGCCTCAGGGCCGGCGGGCGCGCAGCGCACCGAACAGGTGGAAGGCACCGTCCGCGAAGAGGATGTCCGGCGGTCCCCCGTCGCCGGTGTCCCGCACCGCGAGATCGTGCAGCTGGAACGTCGCGCCGATCGCGCGGGCGGGGCCGAGCGTGCCGTTCGCGTGCCCCGGCAGGATCGTCAGGTTCGCTCCGAGCCGGTTCGCGACCAGGACCTCGAGCCGACCGTCGCCGTCGAGGTCCGCGGCCTGCGGAGTGCTCGCCCCCCTGCCCAGCGCATGGCGACGCGGGGGCTCGAACGCGCCCGCGACGCTGCGAAAGAGCGTCAGCTCGTCGGAGCCGCGGACCACCGCGAAGACCTCGGCGCGACCGTCCCCGTCGAGATCCGCGGTGCCGACGTCGGCCCCGTGCTCCGCGGCTCCGGGCAGCGGCAGCAGGGTCGGGGGACCGAAGGAGAAGTCGCCGCCGCCGCGGCGCACGGCGAGGGCGTCCTCGTTCCTCGGCGCGTACACGAGGTCCGCTCGACCGTCGCCGTCGACGTCGCCGCCGCTCGGGGACCGTGCGTCCAGGCCGGGCAGGAACGCGAGCTCGACGACCTCGCCGCCGCGCACCCCGTGGAACGCCAGTCCGAAGCCGGACGCGCCCGCGAAGCGGCGCTCGCCGAACTCCTGCGCGCCGTCGCCGTCCCAGTCGTCCACGCAGCGCGGCAGGACGTGGACGGCGCGGGAGGCGAGGAGCTCCGCCGTCGCGTGACTCGCACCGCCGCGCAGGACCCGCGCTCCGCCCGGTGCGGAGACGACGACGTCGGGGAAGCCGTCGCCGTCGAAGTCCCCGGTTCCGAGGCGGTGCTCGGCGGGCCCCGCGAAGGCCGCGCCGGGAAGGTCGAAGACCCGCGGCGGTCCGAGCCCGCCGCCGACGAGACCGCGCCGCACGCAGAGCGACACCGCGGAGGTCAGGAAGTGGTCGCCCAGGACCGCGACGTCGTCGAGGCCGTCGCGATCGAAGTCGGCCGACCGCACGGCGGCGCCGACGACGTTGCCGGGCTGGATGGAGCGAGGTCCCTCGAAGCGGCGGGGCGAGAGCTGGTGCACGACTCCCACGCTGCTGCGCAGGGCGGCGTCGATTGCCGCATCGCCGGCGGCGCGCGCGAAGGCGACGTCGAGACCGGGGCGCTCGTCGAAGGCCGCCGCGGCGACCGAGAGCGGCGCCTGGCCGTAGGCCCGCACCTCGTCGAAGGAAGAGAACGAGCCGTCCGCGCGCCCCCAGTTCACGTAGAGGCCGCCGGCGCGCGGAGCCGTCCCGAAGTCCGGGATCGCGACGGTCAACACGTCGAGCCTGCCGTCCTCGTCCAGGTCGACCAGCTCGATCCGCGGCACGCCGAAGCCTCCGTGCGTCACCTCCGGCGCCGCGAAGCGCCCGCCGCCTAGCGAGCGGAACGTCGCGACGACTCCGAAGGACGTCGGTCGGCCCGTCGCGGCCACCACGTCGTCGCGGCCGTCCCGATCGACGTCGGCCACGGCGACGTCGACGGCGGAGGCGAGCCGCAGGCGGCCGAACGGAGACCACGCGCCCGCGGCGTCGCCCGCGAGCAAGCGGACCTCCTCCACTCCGTCGCGAGCCGTGCAGACCGCGAGGTCGAGGGCGCCGTCGTCGTCGAGCTGTCCGCCGGCGAACGACGCCGCCGCGGATCCCAGCGGGCTGTGCACCTCGGGGCCGAAGCTCCCGTCGCCGCGGCCCAGCACGCAGGTCACCCGCTCCGCGTACGGTGCCGCGCCGAGCAGGATCGCGTCGGGCAGGCCGTCCCCGTTCGCGTCGGCGAGCTCGAGCGCCGTCGGCACGAATCCGAGCGCGCGCTGGACGGGCTCCGTGAATCCGCCGCGGCCGTCGCCCGTGTGCAGCGAGAGGCCTCCGCCCGGCCGGTCCCCCGCCTCGCGCGCGGCCCCGCGCCAGGCCACGAGCGCATCGACCGCGCCGTCCCCGTCCACGTCGGCGAGCCGCACGAGCAGCGGACGCTGCCCCGTGGGGTACCGCACCGGCGGCGACGCGGGCGCTCGCTCCGGCGCGCGAAGGACGACGAGCTCGTCGCTCGCCGCGTCGACGCACACGAGCTCCGGCCGGCCGTCGGCGTCGAGATCGGCCGAGCGCAGGGAGCGGAGCTCGCGCCCCACCTCGACCTGGGGCTGGGGATAGGCCGGCGGCCCACCGGCGAACAAGAGGGCCAAGGGGATCCACATGGGGCTTCTGCGTCGAAGCCTACCCCCCGGTTCGGGTTCGGGTCGGGAGCGGTTCGGGAGCGGTTCCCGGGCGAGACAGGAGCGCACGGCGGGCTCGGCGGCAGGGGATGCCGGACCGCGGCCGAAGGGCGAATTCGTGCAGAATGGCGGAGTCACCTCGCGCCGCGACCGCTGTAGGAGGGATACTGCCCGTCGTCCGGGGCTCACGGAGCTCGACTCGGGGAGCGCGGTTCAGGGAGGAGCTCGATGGGGGAAGATCACAGCGACGCGACGACGAGCGCCGCACGGATACTGGCGGAGTTCCTGGCGGAGCCCGTCCGGAAGGACGAGCCCGCGGACAGCGCGGAGCGCGCGGCGGCGCGCCTGGGTTCGCTGGAGGGCCTCTGCCGGGAGCACCCCGCGCTCGCGCGCGAGCTGCAGTCGCTGGCCGTGCTCTACACCGAGGTCGAGAAGCTCGGCGTGGCCGGGCACATCGGGCCCTGGGGCTGGGACGGCAGCGAGGACGGCGCCGGCGACCCGGACGCACTGCGCACGCGCATCCTGAAGCGGCTGGCGCAGGCCGCGCCCCGCGAGCGCTATCGCGTCGGCGACGAGCTCGACCGCGGCGGCATGGGCCGCATCCACACCGCGTTCGATCGCGAGCTGCGCCGCGAGCTCGCGATGAAGGTCCTGATCGAGGAGCTGCCGCCGGTGCCGGCACCCGGCGGGAGCCAGGCCGAGCGCTCCTCGCTGCGCCTCGCGCGCTTCTTCGACGAGGCCCAGATCACCGCCCAGCTCGACCACCCCGGCATCGTCCCGATCCACGAACTCGGCATGGGTCCCGACGGCCTGTTCTTCACGATGAAGCTCGTGAAGGGCGAGACACTGAAGCGCACCTTCGAGCGCGTGCACGCGGGCGAGCCCGAGTGGACCCGGACGCGCGTGCTCGGCGCGCTGCTGAAGGTGTGCGAGGCCATGACCTACGCGCACGCCAAGGGCGTCGTGCACCGCGACCTGAAGCCCGGCAACGTCATGGTCGGGCGCTTCGGCGAGGTCTACGTCATGGACTGGGGCCTCGCGCGCGTCCTCGATCGCGAGGACCGGCGCGACATCCGCGTGCGCGCGCGCGACATCCTGCGCACCGACGTCGTGCGCAGCGACCGCCGCGACCTCGCCGCGGAGAGCCCCGACTCGCCGCTCTTCACGATGGAGGGCGACGTGGTCGGGACGCCGGTCTACATGCCTCCCGAGCAGGCCGCGGGGAACATCGAGGAGGTCGGCCCGCGCTCGGACGTGTACGCCGTCGGAGCGATGCTCTACCACCTGCTCGCGGGACACATGCCCTACGTGCCGCCCGGCGCGAAGATGAACAACTACGCCGTGTGGAGCCGCGTGCAGGCCGGCCCGCCCGAGCCCCTGTCCCAGGTCGCCTCCGACGCACCGGCCGAGCTGATCGCGATCTGCGAGAAGGCCATGGCGCGCGCCGCCGACGACCGCTACGACGACATGGCCGAGTTGTCGCTCGACCTGCGCGCCTTCCTCGAGAACCGCGTCGTGCGCGCCCACCGCACCGGCGCGCTGCCGGAGCTGCGCAAGTGGGTCGGTCGGAACCGCGGAATGGCGGTGGCCCTGGCGTCGGTGCTCGCCGTGCTGATCGGCTCCGCCTCGATCGTGGCCTACGTGCAGCACGGGAGGCTCACGGCGGAGCGACGCGCCCGCGACGAGGCGGCCGCGCCCGCGCTCCTGGCCGCGCTGGAGGCCTCCTGGCCGATCCACCCCGACGCCGTGCCGGACATGCGCGCCTGGCTCGAGGAGGCGCGTCCCCTCGCGGCGCGGCTGCCGGACTACGAAGCCGAGCTCGCCGCCCTCGAGGCGAAGCACGCCGACGCCGTGCGCGTACCCGACCGGCTCGCCGTCGCCCGCAGTCCGGACGAGTACCCGCTCGCGCACCTCCAGCAAACCCGGGACTTCTGGAAGGGTGAGGGCCTCGAGTACTACGAGGAGCGGCTGCGCGAGAGCAGCAGCGCCGAGGAGCGCGCTGAGATCGAGTTCGACATGGAGGTCCTGCGGCGCGAGGCAGCCGGTTTCGAGGCGCGCATCGAGGCGCTGCGCGGCGCGGTCGAACGGCATCGCGAGTGGCGCTTCGCCGACGCGGCGCTCGAAGCCCGATACGCGCGCCTCGCCGACCTCGTCCGCCGCGTGCGTCGCATCGACGACCCCGCGGAAGGCGCCCGTGCCGTCGAGCTCCGGGCGGAGCGGGCCGCGAGCCTACGCGCGAAGACGATCGAGGAGTACGAGGACACCTGGCGCGACGCCGCCCAGGAGATCGCGGGAAATCCGCTCTACGCGGGGCTGCAACTCTCGCCCCAGCTCGGTCTCGTCCCCCTGCGGCGAAACCCGGGCAGCCTCTGGGAGTTCTGGCACACGCTCTCCGGAGAGGCCCCGGAGATCGACGACGCGGGCAACCTGCGCATCGGGCCGGACACGGGCCTCGTCTTCGTCCTGATCCCCGGCGGCCGCGTCCCCATCGGCGCACAGGTCACGGACCCCGACGCGCCGAACTACGTCGATGCGAACGAGTTCGTGCCGCACGACTCGGAGCAGCCCGCGGTGGCCGTCGAGCTCGATCCGTACTTCCTGTCGAAGTACGAGCTGACGCAGGCGCAGTGGGAGCGCCTCGCGGGCGAGTGGCCGAGCGAGTGGCACGCCGGAACTCGCCCCCGGGCCAGCCGCGTGATCTCTCAGGTTCACCCTGTCGAGAGCGTGTCCTGGGACCGCGCCCAGCAGGGCCTGGTCCTCTGGAACCTGACGCTGCCCACGGAGGCCCAGTGGGAGCGCGCCGCGCGCGCGAACACGCAGGGCTGGTTCGCGTGGGCGCCTCCCGAGAAGCTCATGGAGCGCATGAACTTCGCCGACCGCTCCGCGGCGGCCAACGGGTTCGGGGGGACGCATCCCTTCGTGGACGACGGGCATGCGCTGCACAGCCCCGTGGACCGCTTTCCGCCGAACCCCTGGGGCCTGCACGGCATGCTGGACAACGTGTCGGAGTGGTGCCTCGACTGGTTCGCCGTAGACTACACCGACGTGGAGCTGGCGCCGGGCTCGGGCGAGATCACGCCCGAGTACGGCACCCGGAAGACGATGCGGGGCGGGAACTTCAAGGTACCGCTCGGCGAGCTTCGCGTGACCATTCGCTACGGACGACCGCCGATCGGACTGACCGACGAGCTGGGACTGCGCCCGGCCATGGCGCTCACCCTGCAACCCGACCCCGAGACTCCATGAACCATCGACTCCGCGCCTCCCTGGGAATTGCACTCCTGGCTTTCGTGCCCCTCGCCTGCGAGACCCCCACGAATGGAACCCCGGGATTCCCCCCGCCCTCCGATCCCGGCGAGGGCGCCGGCGCGCCCGACCCCGTCGATCCGCAGGAGGTGGTTCAGATACCCGACGCCATCAAGGACGAGGCCCAGGGCGACATGGCCCAGGCCCCGGGTCCGGTCGCCACGCCCGGTACGGACACGGCGTCCGTCCACCAGATGATCGGCAGCGTCATCCTCAGGAGCCTCGGTGGGAACACGGTCCACATCCGCCCGGCCAACATCCGGAGCACCCCCACCGCCGTCATCGAGTTCGGCCAGCTCAGCACCACGGGTCCGACCGCGATGACGTTCACGATCGACGTGCCGAAGGGCATGAACTTCCAGGTCTCCGATGGCGCGGGGAGGCCCGACTCCGTCCTGGGGCTCACGCCCGGCAACAACGAGGTGCGACTCGTGCGCGAGGGAACCGGCGTCCGGTTCGAGGCCACCAACGCCTCCCGGGCCAGGAAGACCAGCCGAGAGAATCCCCACGCTTCCCTTCCCCAGGCCGGCACCCCGCGGGTACAGGCCGAGAAGATCGGCGAGGACACGAAGCACCTGAGGATCTGGGCGAACCTCGGCGACGTACGCAGCTCG
This sequence comes from uncultured Planctomycetaceae bacterium, assembly GCA_964351535.1. GTDB lineage: Bacteria > Planctomycetota > UBA1135 > UBA1135 > JAUIDW01. The sequence goes on along the minus strand of CAYGPA010000253.1, from coordinate 712 downwards.
TTCCTGCTGACGGAGAAGCCCTGAGGACCCCAGCATGTTCCGACCCCGCTCGAAGTGGCCGACGCTCGCCGCCCTGGCTCTGCTCACCACGGCTTGCCGCGGCCTCGGCGAGGGCGGCGATACGCAATCGTTGGCGCTGAATGGAACGAGCGTTCACATTCGTCCGACGGGCTACTCTCACCCCCCGATCCAGATCGAATGGAACGCCGCGACCCGGACCTTCGAGATCACGCCGCCCCCGGATCTGCCCGTGAGCGTGTCCGCTACGTTCAACTCCACACCGCTGGAACTGACTCCGGACGTCGTGAACACGGTTCGTTTCGACACGGCCGACGGCGAGCTCCGGTGGACCGCCACGAATCACGAGGGGCACACGGAGAGTGCGATCTGCGCTTACGCGAGCGCGCCCCGGCGCGCGCCCTTCCTGAGCTCGTTCACGTCGACCTCGACGACCAGGACCGCGCGCCTCTGGGTCTACTTCGGCGGGTATCGAACCTCGTTTTTCGTGACCCAGCAGACCTCCCCCCCCACCCCGTGATGACGCGCGGATCCCTGGTCCTCTGGTGCGCGGCCGCGTCGGCTGTCCTGACGCTCCCCGTCCGTGCGTCCACGCTCGCGGCTCCGCAGGGCGCCGAGTGGGTCGCCGAGCACTACGAGAAGCGCGAGGTCATGATCCCGATGCGCGACGGGGTGCGGCTCTCGACCGCGATCT
>CAYGPA010000252.1:0-8057 GCA_964351535.1 uncultured Planctomycetaceae bacterium | reverse complement strand
CCCTCGCGCTGCGGGAACGCCTCGGCGCCACCGCGCGCGCGACGCGCTGGCAGTTTGCGTACAAGTTCCCCGCGGGCGAGGCGACGACGCTGCTGCGAGCGATCGAGGTCCAGGTCGGCGCGCTGGGCCGTCTGACGCCGCGCGCGCACGTCGACCCGGTCGAGATCGGCGGCGTGACGGTCCGGCACACGACGCTGCACAACGCCGACCACGTCGCGGCGCTGGGGCTCGCGATCGGCGACCGCGTCTTCCTCAAGCGCGCCGGCGACGTCATCCCGCAGATCGTCGGCGTCGCGGAGGCGGCGAAGGGTCGGGCGCCCGCGGGCTGGAAGAAGAACGTGCCCGCCGCCCTGCTGCTGGACGGAGTCGTGCGGCCGGGCGTCGTGTGGGAGTGGCGCGCCCCGTTCGCGATGCCCGAACGCTGCCCCGCGTGCGGCACGGCGCTCGTGTCCGAGGGCAAGTACTGGCTCTGCCCGAACGTCCACGGCTGTCGGCCGCAGCTCGTCGGACGCACCCTCTACCTCGCCGGGCGCAGCGGCTTCGAGATCGACCGCATCGGCGAGCGCATGGTCGAGCAGCTCTACGAGGCGGGCCTGCTCGAGACGCCCGCGGACCTCTTCCACCTCGAGCCGCACCGCGACGCGCTCGTGGCGCTGGACCGCTGGGGCGAGAAGACCGTCGACAACCTGTTCGGCCAGATCGAGGAGCGCCGCCACGTGCCGTTCGCGCGCTTCCTGTCGGCGCTCGGCATCCCCGAGGTGGGGCCCGCGACCGGGCGCCTGCTCGCGCGCCACTTCGGCGACCTGGACGAGCTGCGGCGAACGCCGCCCGAGGATCTCGAGCGCATCGAGGGCATCGGACCCGAGATGGCCCGCAGCCTGTCCGAGTGGTTCGCGGCCGCGCCGAACCGGGCCCTGGTCGAGCGGCTCTTCGCCGGCGGCGTGGAGCTCGTGCACGAGGCGTCGCCGTCCGGCGCCGGCCCGTTCGCCGGCAAGACCGTGGTCTTCACCGGCACGCTGGAGCACCTGGCTCGCTCCGAGGCCAAGCGCACGGTCGAGGCCCACGGCGGGCGCGTGGCCTCCTCGGTCAGCGGCAAGACCGACTTCCTGATCGTGGGGGGCAAGCCGGGCAGCAAGGCCAAGAAGGCCGAGGAGCTGGGCGTGAAGGTCCTGACGGAGCCGGACTTCCTCGCGGTCTTGGGCTTGACCCCGGATCCCGAATCCGTCGATGAGGGCGGCTAGGGGCCTCTCCCGCACCTCCGACCTCCGTGCGCCGATTCCGGCGTGCTGCCATCGCCGCGGCACCTCTGGCACAATGTCGAAGGACGCGCGGAACGGTTCCCGGACGGGAGCTCACGCGCGCCATGCCGACATCGATGGAACCCGGAAAGAAGGAAGAGCGCCGCCGCGGCGTGGGCCCCGAGGACATGAGCCACGAGCCGCTCGAGCTCGAGGGGCTCGACGAGGAGGGCACCGTCGAACTCGTGCAGCGCGCCCAGGGCGGCGACGCCGAGGCGCTGAACGACCTCTTCACGCGCTACCACAACGTCATGCTCGAGGTCGCGCGGCGTCGGCTCGGTCCGCGCCTGCGCCTCAAGGAAGACCCCGACGACCTGGCGCAGACGACGTTCCGCGAGGCCACGCGCGACTTCGCGAGCTACCAGTACCGCGGCACGGGCTCGCTGCTGCGCTGGCTGATCCAGATCCTGCACAACAAGATCCGCGACAAGGCGGAGTTCTACTCGGCGGGCAAGCGCAACACGGCCCTCGAGACGAACCTCGAGCAGGGCTCCCCCGACGACAGCACGCCCCGCATGGAGCCCGCGAGCCCGGACCTCTCCGTCACGAGCCAGGTCAACCGCAACGAGAACTTCGAGATCCTGCGCGAGGCCCTCCAGGACCTGACGCCCGAGTACCGCACCGCCATCACCCTCGTCTTCTTCGAGGGCCTGACCCTCCGCGAAGCCGGCCGCCGCATGGGCGACCGCAGCGAGGACGCCGTCCGCATGATGCTGCGCCGCGCCGAGAACAAGCTCCGCGAAGTCCTCCGCCGCCAGACCGGCGACAGCGACGACAAGCCCGAATCCTGAGGCCCGCCCGGCCCCGCCGAGCTTCGACGCGGCCGGGACCGGCCCCCCCCCCGGCCGCAGCCCGCGCCCGCCTCCCGAACGGCCCCTCCGGACCCGACTCGGACTTGCCTCCGATCCCCCCCAGCGCTAACGTGCGCTGCTGCTGGGCCACTAACTCAATTGGCAGAGTGCCATGTTCACAGCGTGGAAGTTACTGGTTCAAGTCCAGTGTGGCCCACCACGCCTTCCGCTCGGCGAGACGGCGTCTCGCAGCTAGCGACCGACGGAGCCCGAGCTCGCGGAGTCGAAGGCTACTTGCCCGCGCGCGCGGCCTTCACGGCCTCGGTCAGCGCGGGGACGATCTCGAAGGCGTCGCCGACGATGCCGTAGTCGGCGAGCTTGAAGATCGGGGCTTCGGCGTCCTTGTTGATCGCGACGATCACGCGCGAGGTGCGCATGCCGGCGAGGTGCTGGATGGCGCCCGAGATGCCGACGGCGATGTAGAGCTGCGGCGCGACGACCTTGCCGGTCTGGCCGACCTGCTCGGCGTGCGGGCGCCAGCCGGCGTCGACGACGGCACGGCTCGCGCCGACGGCAGCGTCGCCGAAGGCGGCGGCCAGGCCTTCGAGCATGGCGAAGTGCTCGGGGCCCTTCAGGCCGCGGCCGCCGGAGACGACCACGGGGGCTTCCTTCACGTCGAGCTTGCCCGACTCCTTGGCGGCGATGCCGGTCTGCACGACCTTGCCGTCGGTCAGGGAGGGTTGCGCGTCGACCGCGCCCGCGCCGGCGCTCGCGGCCGGCGGGAAGACGTTGGGGCGCAGGGTCGCGCAGAAGACGGAGCTCTTCGACTGCACCGTCGCCAGGGCCTTGCCCGCGAGGACCGGGCGCGTGGCCTGGTAGGCGTCGCCCTCGAGGCCGAACTCGACGCAGTCGGCGATCGGCGCGCTGTCGAGGAGCGCGGCGGCGCGCGGGATCAGCTCGCGGCCCTGCGCGGTCGCGGCGGCGAGCAGCGCGTCGGCGCCCTGGTCCTTCGCGACCTGCGCGAGCTGGCGCGCGACGGCGTCGGGGCTGAAGGACTCGGCGCCCTGGAAGTGCACCACGGCGTCGGCGCCGGCGGCACCCAGGGATCCCGCCACCTCGGCGGCTCCGGGGTCCGCCACGACGGCGACGACCTCGCGGCCGGTGGCCTTGGCGGCTCCGAGGGTCTCGAGGCTGGCGTGGCGCGCCTTGCCCGCTGCGTGTTCGACGTGGACGACGATCTTGCCCATGGCTGGAATCTCGCTGACGTTTTCTAGAGGACCTGGGCTTCGTTCTGCAGCGCCTCGATCAGCGCGGGGACGGCGTCCGTCCCCTCGCCGACGATGCGGCCTTCCTTGCGCGCGGGCGGAAGGGCGATCGACTGCACTTCGACGTGATTGTCGGCGGCGCTCGCCTCGACCTCGTCCACGGGTTTTTTCTTCGCGGCCATGATGCCCTTGAGGCCGGCGTAGCGCGGTTCGTTCAGGCCCTTGTCGCACGTGATCACGGCGGGATTCGAGAACGTGACCGTCTCGATGCCGGACTCCGACTCGCGCTTGGCGGTTCCGCCGGCCTCCGTGAGCTCGAGCGTCGAGACGTCGGTGACCGTGGCCCAGTCGAGGTAGGTGCCGAGCATAACCCCGACGGCCGCGTTGTCGCGGTCGGTCGCGATGCGGCCGGCGAAGACGAGGTCGGCGCCGAGCTCCTTGACCTTCTCGGCCAGCAGCTTGGCGGTGGAGCGCGCGTCGCGCTCCATCCAGTGCTCGTCCTTCAGCAGGATCGCGCTGTCGGCGCCCTTCGCGAGGCACTCGCGCAGCTCCTTGGTCGCGTCGGCGGGACCGACCGTGACGGCGATGACCTCACCGCCGAGCTGCTCCTTGGTCTGGATCGCCTGCTCGACCGCCAGCTCGTCGTAGAACGACAGCATGTACTGGAAGCCCGTGACGTCGAGCCCCTTGCCGTCGGCGGCGAGCTTGGCTTGGACCTCGGTCGTGGGGACGCGTTTGACGCAGACGACGATCTTCATGTCGGAGGGCTCCTGGGGGCTTTCTCCGGGCCCTGGCCCCGCGAGAAAGGCGAAAGAGGGTATCGGCCGCCCTCCGGGCCGGTCAAGGCGCGGGGGCGTTCAAGGTTGCAGCAGGTCGCGCTCCTCGGCCTCCGTGACGCCCAGCACGGGCGTGTCGAAGGAATGCCCCAGGTAGACGGCGCGCACGCGGTCGTCGGCCACCAGTTCGGCCGCGGTGCCCTCGCGCAGGATGGGGCCCTGGTGGATGATGTAGGCGCGGGCGGTGCTCTTGAGCGTCTCGCGCACGTTGTGGTCGGTGATCAGGATGCCGATCGAGCGCTCGCGCAGACCCCCGACGAGGGCCTGGATCTCCTGCACGGCGATCGGGTCGACCCCGGCGAAGGGCTCGTCGAGCAGCAGGATCTTGGGGCGCGTCGCGAGCGCCCGCGCGAGCTCCAGCCGCCGCTGCTCGCCGCCCGAGAGCGTGTCCGCCATGCTCTCGTTCAGGTGGGAGAGCTCGAGCTCGCCGAGGAGCCGGTCCGCCTCCGCGTTGCGCTCCCCGCGCGAGATCGGCATCGCCTCCAGCACGGCCATCAGGTTGTCGCGCACCGACAGGCGCTGGAAGACGCTGCGCTCCTGGGGCAGGTAGCCCATGCCGAGCCGAGCGCGCTGGTACATCGGCAGGCGGGAGCACTCCGCGCCCTGCAGCAGGACCTCGCCCGCGTCGGGTCGCGTGATGCCGACGGTCATGCGGAACGAGGTCGTCTTCCCGGCGCCGTTCGGGCCGAGCAGGCCGACGACCTCCCCGGCGCGAACGGTGAAGGAGACGCCGTCGACCACCCGCCGGCGCTTGTAGGACTTCACGAGCCCGCGGACCTCGAGCAGCTCGTCGCCGCTCCGAATCGTTTCGTCAGCCATCGCGGGGAGTCTATCGAGCGGCGGCCGGCGGCCCCCTCGGGAGGAGCGCGATTCAGGCTCTCGACGCCGTTTCCGAGGCTTTCCGGTGCCGCCGAGATCCGACGGGTCCTTGCAGGGGGGATAGGGGGCACCCATCCGATCCGCGTTCGGCCCCCGGTCCTGCAAGGGGTTGGATGGGGGGTCGTGGATCGTCTCTTGGCGCGTTGACAAGCCCCACTTCCGGGAATCGGCCGACTTGTGGATAACCCGTGGATACATCCGCGGGGCCGGAATCGAATACGCAGCCGCGGACTCGGGTCCTGCTGCCCGAAATGGAGCGCTTTGGCCCATTTTGACGATTGGGCAAGAACGGCACTTCTCTAAGTTGCTTTCCAGCAGGGGCTTGCAGTAGGAAGTTGGAAAGATGCAAAGCCTCGGGAGTCCGCGCCGCGGGCGACTCCTGGTGCACGTCGGGGTCCCGAGATGGCCCGAAGAACCCCTTCGGAAATGTGGAGAATTGCCCCCTGGGCGTTCCCAAGTCGCGTCCGCAGCGCAACTTGAGTTCCCGGCGTCGAACTTCTCGCGGCGCCTCTCAGCGGATCCACTGCAGGCGCGCCAGCCGGTGCCGAACCGAGATCGGCCAGAACACGAGCAGGGCGCGCCCGGTGATCAGCTCGCGCGGAACGAAGGGCGCCGGCTCGACGCCGTCCGCGCGCACCTGGTCCTGGGGCAGGATCCACGTCTCGCCCCACTCGTCGACGAATCGCGTCCACGACCCACCCGTCGAGGGGTGGAAGGTGTGCGGGTTGCGCTCGAGCGGGTTGGGCGCGTTGCTCATGTTGTTGCCGCGGAGCTCGAGGTCGCCCGTCTCCGCGTCGGTGACCTGAAGTTGCCACCACTTCCATGCCCGGCTGTCGCTCGAATCCTGCGTGTTGTCCCCGAGCATGAAGTAGCGCTCCTCGGGGATCCGCAGGCCCGTCACGCCCTGGTCGAGGTAGTAGATGTCGCGGTAGACCTGCAGCTCCTCGAAGTTCGCCCCCTCCCCGCTGGCGGAGATCCACGCGGCCGAGCGCTGGTCGGAGGCGGGCTCGACCTCGAGCTCGCACAGGACGTCGCCGTCGACCTCGAGGCGCAGGAGGTCGTCGACGTTCTGCGCCGCGAACTCGATCCCCGAGGCGGCCGGCAGGCGGTAGGGGCGGTCGGCCTGGACCGCGGTGACGACGATCTCGTCCCCGTTGCCGCCTCCGAGCTCGAGAACGGCGACGCTCGGTACCGCCTCCGACGGAGCGGCGGGGCCGGGAATCACGAAGCGGTAGCGGCGCGTCCCCTCGTCGAGCTCGACGGCGACCCACTCGCAGCCGATGAACGCGCGCACCTCGCCGTCGACGCGCAGGTCGCCCACGGGGTTGGTGGAGGACGGCTTCTGGCGCAGGTCGAGCTCGTCGAGGATCTGGGCGGGGTAGCCGTCCTGGTAGCGATCGAGGATCGCGCCGCGCTGGGTGTGGAAGCGCGCGCGGCCCGTTCCGCGCGCGCGGATCGTGCGCGGCTCGACCTGCCAGTCGCCTCCCGGAGACTCGACGACGTCCCAGTAGGCGGCGTCCCCGGGGTCGAGCTCCTTCAGCACCTCCTCCAGCACGCGCTGCGGACGGCGCGCGACGGTCCACTCCGAGGTCTCGTCCGGACGGGTCCAGACGTCGCCGTGCAGGATCCGGAACCACTCGCCCGGCAGGCCCGCGACGCGCTTCACGAAGTTCTTCGAGCGATCGAGCGGGTACTTGAAGATCACCACCTCCCAGCGCCGCGGATCGCGGAAGCGGAAGGAGAGCTTGTCGACCAGGATGCGATCGAAGAGCCCCGTCTCCGTGTTGCCCATGAGCGTGGGCTGCATCGAGCCGGTCGGGATCTTGTAGGCCTCGATCACGAAGTACTTGAGGACCACGGCCATGACGATCGCCACGGTCATGGCCTCGATGTTGTCGCGCCACGGAGTGCGCGCGCGCTTCTCGTCCTTGCCCTGGCTCACTTGCTCTTCTCGTCGCCGGCGAGGACCGCCAGGAACGCCTTCTGGGGGATCTCGACGTTGCCGATCTGGCGCATGCGTCGCTTGCCGGCCTTCTGCTTCTCGAGCAGCTTGCGCTTGCGCGAGATGTCGCCGCCGTAGCACTTGGCCGTCACGTCCTTGCGCAGCGCGGCGATCGACTCGCGCGCGATGATCTTCGATCCGACGGCGGCCTGCAGGCGCACCTCGAACATGTGGCGCGGGATCTCCTTGCGCAGCTTCTTGATGGCGGCGCGCCCGCGGCTCTCCGCCTGCGTCTTGTGGACGATGCTCGAGAGCGCGTCGACTTCCTTGTTGTTGACGAGGATGCGCAGCTTCACGAGCTCGTCGACGTGGAAGCCCGTGACCTCGTAGTTCAGCGTGCCGTAGCCACGCGTCGCCGACTTCAGCTTGTCGTAGAAGTCGTAGATGATCTCGGCCATCGGCACGTCGTAGACGAGCTGCACGCGCGTCGTCGACAGGTACTCCTGTCGGATGAACACGCCGCGGTGGTCGTTGGCGATCTGCATCATCGCGCCGACGTACTCGCTCGGGACCAGCATGCCGACGCGCGCGATGGGCTCGAGGACGTCCTCGAACTTGTCGGGGCTCGGCAGCGCGCCGGGCGAGCTGATCTCCTGCTCGCTGCCGTCCGCGAGGCGGATGCGGTACGTGACCGTCGGCGCGGTCTGGATCATGTCCAGGTCGTGCTCGCGCTCGAGGCGCTGCTGGACGATCTCCATGTGCAGGAGGCCCAGGAAGCCGCAGCGGAACCCGAAGCCCAGGGCGTCGGAGGTGACGGGCGCGAACGAGAAGGACGAGTCGGAGAGGGACAGCGTCTCGAGCGCCTCGCGCAGGAGCTCGTAGTCGCCCGGACTCGTCGGATAGAAGTCCGCGTAGACCATGTGCTGCGGCGGCGCGTAGCCCGGCAGCATCTTCGTCTCGCGCCCCTTGTGGTGGGTCATCGTGTCGCCGATCACGACGTCGCCCAGGCGCTTGATGTTCGAGATGAAGTAGCCGACCTCGCCGGC
>CAYGPA010000251.1:0-8105 GCA_964351535.1 uncultured Planctomycetaceae bacterium | reverse complement strand
CAGGCCGCTCGGCGTTCCGCGCGTGTTCGCGCCGACCTCGCCGCCGACTCCGCGCGCCTCGACCACGGCGTCCAGCGTTCCGAACGCGAGCCCGGGCGGCAGCACGTCGCCGAGGAACGGCGCGAGCGCGAGGCCCGCGGCGCGCGCGTCGAGCGCGAACCCCTCCTCGTCCTGGCGCGCTTCGAGGTCCAGCTCGCCCGCGGTCCCGCGCAGGCGCACCGGCGACAGCGCGAAGGCGCCGGACGACCACGTGATGCGCGCCGGCGACTCGAGCGCGAGGTTCGCGTCCCCCGTCGCGAGGCGCAGTTCGTCGAGGCGCGCCTCGGGCTCCGGCTCGAACGGGTTCGTGCAGCTCGCCGCGAGGTCCAGCTCGCCCCACGGCGTCGTCAGGCGCGAGCTGCGCACGTCGAGCGCTCCGGCGTCCGCGCCCACGTCGAGCGACCACGGTCCGAGGTCCTCGCCTCCGGCGCGCAGGGACTCGCCGCGCACGATGGCGGTTCCGTCCAGCTCGGTCGGGGCGCCGGAGAGTTCCGCGTCGAACGTGACGACCGCCGTCGGACCGAGGAAGTCCGCGAGCGCGGGCAGCCAGCCGCCGGGCCGGCGCAGCTCGCCGCTCAGCGCGATGCCCTCGAGGACGAGCGGCTCGTACAGCACGTTGCCCGCGCCCTCCGCGCGCACGTCGTCGCCGTCGATCGAGAAGCGCTCGAGGCGCGCCTGCGCCGCGTCGCCGCGGGCCGCGATGCCGACCGCCCCGAGCGCGCGACCCGCAATGCGCAGGTCCGCGCCCGCGAGCGTCGCCGTCCACTGCGGCTCGCCCAGGGTTCCGTCGAGCTGCACGTCGCCCTCGAGCGATCCCGACCACGGCGCCGCACCCAGGAGCTCGCCCAGCGGCCCGAGGTCCGCGAACCGCGCGCGCGCTTCGAGCTCGACGGGCCACGCCTCGACGTCGCGCGCGACGTCCCACGCGAGCCGACCGCGCGCGATGTCCGCGCGCCCCCCCGCGGTCTCGACGAAGCCGCTCTCGACGAGCAGGCCGTCGGGCGCGAGCGAGGCCGAGAGCTCGAGCGCGTGGGCCGGAACGTCCGGGAGGTCGCGACCGAGAAGGCCCGGTAGGTCGCGGACCTCCGCCCGCAGCGCGCCCGTCATGCCGCCGAGCAGCGTCGCGAGGTCGGGCGCGTCGAGCGCCAGCGCGACGTCGGTCGCGCGCACGGCGTTCGGACCCTGCGTCGCGGCGATGCGCCCGAGTCCGAGACGCGACCCGTCGAGCGTCGCCTCGACGCCGAGCTGGTCGAGCTCGGTGCCGCGCCACGCCGGTTCGACCCACTCGAGGCGCGCCTCGGAGCGTGCGCTGCCGTCCGCGGCGAGCTCCACGGAGCCCGTGACCGAGAGCAGGCCCGCGAGCCCCTCGGGCTCGAGCTCCGGCAGCCAGAAGGCCACGCGGCTCGCGTCGAACCCCGACCCGTCGAAGCGCGCGCGGAGGGCGCCCGCCCGCAGCTCGCCGTCGGTCGTGAGCGCGCCGCCGAGCGCCTCCAGCGCGACGTCCCAGCCCACGCGCTGCTCGTCGAGCCGCGCCAGGTCCACGGTCGAGCCGTCCTCGACGTGCACCGGACCCGCGTCGAGCGAGCGGATCGTCACGACGCCGTTCGCGTGCCGGGCCTGCAGCCCCAGACCGACCTCGACCGGCGGCTCCCCGGCGGGAGTCCAGCGCAGCCCGCCGACGCGCAGGCGCAGCTCGTCCCCGTCCGGCTCGGGTTCGACGGTGAGCTGCAGGCCGCTCAGCGCGAGTTCGCCGGCGGCGAGGCGGACGTCGACGGCCAGGTCCTCGACGGACACGGCCGGCAGGCGTCTCGGCAGAGCCGGCCAGCCCGCGGCCGGCTGCTCGGGTCCGGGCGCGCCCGCGAGTGTCGCGTCGTAGCGGACGCTCGCGCCGCGCAGCTCGACGCGTCGGAGGCCCGCGAGATTCCCCGCGAGCAGCTCGGTCAGCTCGAACTCGAGCCCGACGCGCCGCACGTCGAGCGCGCGCAGTCCACCGGACTCCTCGTTCGCCGCCGCGTGCACGTCCTCGAGCGCGAGCGTGTTCCACCAGTTGCCCCGCACGGCGCCGACCTCGAGGTCCAGCCCGACGCGCGGACCCACGAGCCCCGCGGCGCGCGCGAGCAAGGGATGCAGCGCGAAGTCGCGCGTCACGTAAAGGACGATCGGCGTGAGCAGCAGCGCGAGGAGCACGCGCCGCCAGCGCCGGCGAGCGGGCCGCTTCGTCTTGGTGGCCGGCTCCGGCTCCGGCGCGGAGCTCACTGCTCCTCGCCCTCTGCCTCGACGAGCTCGATCGGCTGCGGAAGCGTGACGAACAGCAGGCAGCCTTCTTCCGAGCGCGGCCGGTGCGCGCTGCCCGGCGGATGGCACACGTAGGTCCCCGCCCCGTACGAGTGCGCGCCGTCCCGCAGCGAGCCCTCGAGCACGAGGTACTGCTCTCCCGCCGGGTGGCGATGGGTCCCGTAGCTCGCGCCGCGGGCGAAGCGCAGCAGCACCGTGGAGAGACCGGTCGCCTCGTCGAAGTGGAGCTTCTTCCACTCGACGCCTGCGAACGGGGTCGGCCGCCAGGGCTGAACCGCGGTGTCGACGTATCGGCTGTCCACGATGCACCGTCCTCGCAAGAAACGCTCCGCGCGCTCCACGAACGGACTGCGCCGCGCAGTCTACGAAGTCGCCGCCTGAACGGCACAACGGTCGCGAGCGGCGGCCTCGTGGCCCGCGGAGGCTACCGACTCGGCCTCTGCCAGTCCCCGCCGATGCGCGCGACGAGCAGGCGATCGGCCCAGCGCGGCGCGATGGCGTTCACGATGCCCAGCACGCGCCACTTCGGGCGGAGGGAGCGTTCGGGGTGCGGCCGGCGGTCCAGCGCGAGCACCTCGCGCGCGACCTCCTCGGGTCCGTCGGCTTCCGAGAGGTCGGGGTGTTCGAGGCCGGCGGGGTTGGGCTGGGCGTCGAAGAAACCCGTGGTCGTCAGACCGGGAGCCAGCGTGCAGACCGCGATGCCGTCCGGTGCCCATTCGACGCGCAGCGCCTCGCCGATCGAGCTCACCGCCGCCTTGGTCGCCGAGTACACGGCCTGACCCGGAATGCCGCGACGTCCGACGACCGAGGAGAGGTTCACGACGACCGGGCGCTCGCCGCGCCGCAGGAGCGGCAGGCACTCGCGGCACGTTCGCAGGAGCGCCGTGACGTTCGTCTGGACGACGCGCTCCATCAGCTCGTCGTCGAGCTCCTCGACGCGCGCGCGGTAGCCCATGCCCGCGTTGTTGACCAGCAGGTCGAGGCCGCCGCCGAAGGCCGCTCCGACGTCCGCGATCGCGGCGCGCAGCGCGGGCGCGTCGAGCAGGTCGCACGGGACCGCCAGGTGCGCGCCCTCGGCGTGCTCCGGGAGCTCGGACCGGATCGCCTCCAGACGCTCCGCGCGCCGCGCGAGCAGCGCCACGCGGTAGCCCTCGGCCGCGAGGAGCCGCACGGTGGCCTCGCCGATGCCCGACGACGCCCCGGTCACGAGAGCCCGGCGTCGCGCGCTCACCGGCTGGTCGTCTTGCGCAGGACGAGGAGCTTCTGCGTCCAGTCGGTGCGCGTCCGCAGGATGCGCCGCACGGCCGGGTCGCGCTCGCCGTGGGCCTCGACGAGCTGCTCCTCCCACAGCGCCGTCTCCCCGAACGCCGCGTCGAACAGGCGCTTGGCCTCCTTCGCGTTGCGCTGGTAGTCGGCGTGGTCCTCCGCCGCGCGCGCCTCCACCGCCTTGGCGAGCCACTCCTCGGCCTCGGCGGCCTGTTCCAGCGCCGTCTGCCAGAGGGCGGACTCCTCGAGGTCGTCGGGCGCGGGCGTGAAGGACCCGCGGTCCGCTCGGCTCGACCCCCGCGGGGCCGGGCGGGGCTCCGGCGGGATGTCGTCGAAGGGCGAGTTCGAGGGCTCCTCCGCCTGCTCGACCACGGGGCTCCGCTTCGCGGCGGCGTCCTCGTCGCGCAGCGACGCGTAGAAGCCCAGCGCGAGGACGCCCGCGATCACGAAGAGGCTCGCGCCGAAGGCGGCGGAGATGCCCTTGGAGGCGGGGCGGGGGCGGCGGGAAGCCATGCGGAGACTCTACTGAAGTGACTGGGTTGCGTGTGGGATCCGCCCGCGGGGTCCCGCTCGAACCCCTGGTGCGGACGGGGCTTGCCTCGGTCGGGCCGCGGGCCGGGGCCCTCGACGGGCGGCGGCCTGCGGCAAGTCCGCTCGGCCGCGGGAGATCCGGCGGGCGCGGGCGAGAGATCCCACACGGAACCCAGTCAGCCCCGGGCCGGCACGGGCCTCGGGCTCCTCCGGGCCGGGCGCTACTCGGCCCCGCGCCGCAGCCGGGCCGCGTACCCGCCGTCGACGGGGCCCGGACCGCCCTCGACGTCGGGCAGGACGTCCCGGTCCGCCTCCAGCTCCCATCCGGGGCGGGACTCGAGGAAGCGGCGCAGGAGCTGGACGTTCTCGTCGGTCTCCAGGCTGCACGTGGACCACACGAGGCGGCCGCCGGGGCGCACGTGCCCGGCGGCCTGCTCGAGCAGGCGCTGCTGGAGCTCGTGCAGCGAGCGGCGCGAGCTCGGGGCGTATCGCCAGCGCGCCTCGGGGCGCTGGGCGAGGACGCCGGTGTTGGAGCACGGGGCGTCGACCAGGACGCCGTCGAAGAGGCCGAGGTCGGTGGCTTCGTCGCCGCCTTCCGCGGCGAGGGCGCGGCCCGACTCGGGATCGATCCGCGCGATCCGTACGTTCTCGCCGAGGTGCAGGCGGGCCACGGTCTCGGCCAGGCGCTCGGCTTCGCGCTCGCCGATGGCGCAGGCCGTCACGTGCGCGCCGGTCTCCGCGAGCAGCGCGGTCTTGCCGCCCGGCGGCGCGCAGAGGTCCAGCAGGCTCTCGCCGGCGCGCGCGTCGACGAGCTCGGCCGCGCGCACGGCGGCTTCGCCCTGCACGGTCGCGCGGCCCTCGACGAAAGCGGGCGCGGAGAGCACGGTCTCGGTCTGGTCGGCGTCGAGCAGCACGATGCGCGGGTGCGCCGCGGGTTCGGCCCCCTCCAGCTCCTCGAGCAGCGCGCTGCGCGGCGTGTCGCCCACGGTGCGCACGGAGAGCTTCGGCTCGGCCAGGCACGCGAGCGCGAGCTTCTCGGCGAACTCGACGCCGTAGCGCTTGCGCCAGCGCTTCATCAGCGTGGCCGGCATCGAGAGCGCGTCCTCCGCCCACAGCAGCGGGTGCTCGGTCGGGTCGCGGAAGATCTCGTCCTTGAAGTGCAGCTCGCGCCCGGGAACGTCGCGGCGCGGGTCGTCCGCGCGGCCCTCGCGCAGGTTGCGCTGCACCGCGCGCAGCACCGCGTTGGCGTAGCGCGACTTGGCGGGGCCCAGCGTGCGGTGCACGTTGCCCACGGTCTCCGAGACGACCGCGTGCGGCGGAATGCGGTCGAAGAACAAGGCCTGCGCGATGCCGAGGTGGAGGTGCGTCGCCAGCTCGTTGTTCGGCTTGCCGCGCGCGAAGTGGCGCACGACGGCGCGCAGCGTGCCGCGCCGGCGGATCTCGGTGCCGACGAGCCGTCGCAGCAGCGCGCGGTCCCGGCCCTCGAGGCCCAGGTCGGCGGCGACGCGAGCGACCAGGCGCAGCGGTGTCGTACGGCCTTCGTCGCTGCGAAGGATCTCCCAGGCGGCCATGCGCGGCATGTTCAGCGTCCCATCTTGGCGCCGACTTCCAGGCGCGTGCCGCGCAGGAAGTCCGCGCTCGGCATGGCCCGCTTGCCGGCGGGCTTGACCACGAGCAGTTCCAGCGCGCCCGAGCCGCAGGCGACGACGAGTCGCCCGGAGGCCTCCACGAGCGCGCCGGGCTCTCGACCCGGCGCCTCCGCGACGCGCGCCGCCAGGACCTGCAGCTCGCGGCCGTCCGGCAGGCGGGTCTGGGCCGTCGGCCACGGGTTCATGGCGCGCACGAGGCGCTCGAGCTCGTCGGCCCCGCGGGTCCAGTCGATCACGCCGTCGGTCTTCTTCAGCTTGGGCGCGTACGTGGCCTGGTCGGGGTCCTGCGGCACGAACTGCGCGGCGCCGGAGTCGAGGCGGTCGAGCGCTTCGACCGCGGCGCGCCCGCCGAGCTCGGCGAGCTGCTCGAGCAGGCCCCCGGCGGTCTCGTCGGGATCGATCGCGTGCGGCATCGAGACGAGCACGTCGCCCTCGTCGAGGGCGGGAACGATGCGCTGCACGGTGACGCCGGTCTCGGCGTCGCCGCACAGCAGCGCGTACTGGATCGGCGAGGCGCCGCGGTGGCGCGGCAGCAGCGAGGCGTGCACGTTCAGGCACCCGTGGGGCGCGAGCTCGAGCAGCGCCTGCTTCAGCAGCACGCCGTAGCTCGCGACCAGCAGCACGTCCGGTTCGCGCGCGCGCAGCTCGGCCAGGGGCTCGGGCGCGTGCGGGTCGGCCGGCCGCAGAACCGGGACGCCGTGCGTCTCGGCCAGCTCGACCAGCGCGTTCCGCGCGGTGCGCGAACGCCCGGAGCGCCTCTCGGGCGGCGTCACGAGCATCGCCACGTCGTGGCGACTCTCGAGGACGTGCCGCAGGGCGGGAGTCGCGAAGGGCGGCGACCCGAGGAACGCGACGCGCACGCGCGGTCAGCCGACGTGGGGTTCGACGGAGGCCTTCAGCTGGTCGTAGGGCTGGCTGCCGACGATCTGATTGGCGACCTCGCCCGACTTGATCACGAGGAAGGTCGGGATCGCCGTGATGCCGTAGCGCGCCGGCACCTCGGGGTTGTCCTGGGTGTTCAGCTTCACGACCTTGAGTTTGCCGTCGTACTCCTCGGCGAGCTTGTCGACGTACGGACCCATGGCCCGGCACGGGCCGCACCACTCCGCCCAGAAGTCGACGAAGACGGGGACGTCGCTTTGCAGGACGGTCGCCTCCCAGGTGCTATCGGTTACGTCTTGGGCGTTGCTCATGGCGTGGTCTCGTCGTCGGGGCCGGTGTCGAGGGGTTCTGGATGCGTTCGCGGGCTTCGATGCCGGCGGCGCCCTGCGGGTTTCAGGGCGCCTGCGGACGGCGGTCGGGCCACGAATATGGGCCACGGTCGGTGCAGCGTCCACCCCGGGGCGCCGTTCCGCGTGCATGACTTTTCGAGCCCGCCGCATAGGATGCCCTGGGGGAGATTCCTTGAGCCAAGTCACCATTCCCGACCTCTCTGGCAAGACCGTCGCCCAGGCGCGCAGCCTCCTGGCCTCGCGCGGGCTGAACCTGCTCGTCGACGGCCGAGCGCCCCGGCCACAGGACGACGGCGCCCTCATCCAGCGCAACGACCCGGCACGCACGACCGACAGCCGGGGTCCGGGATCGACGATCTCGATCGGCGGGACCGTGGGCGTGATCCTGGTGTAGCCCCCGGGGAGTCGCGGGCTAGTTCTCGGGGAGCGCCTCGAAGTCGTCGAGCTCGGGCATGTCCGCGTCGAGGCCGCTGGCGCTGACGATCTCCTCGATGTCGCCCTCGTGCTCGGGGCGCAGCTGGATCTCGATGTCCTCGGCGCGTCCGACCTGCCGGGCGGTCACGACGCCGAGCCGCATGAGCTCGAGCAGCGCGCAGAACGAGCCGATGACCTGCGCGCGCGAGTCGGAACCGGCGACGTGGTCGACGAGCTCGCGCAGGCGCACGCTCTTGCGGTCGCGGACCCAGTGCACCAGCTCGTCGACGTAGTGCCGCATCGGGCGGTCGTCGGACGTGATGCGCAGCTTGCGGTTGCGGCCGGTCTCGCGCATCAGCCGCGAGAAGGCGCTGAGCAGGTCCCAGGCCGTCAGCTCGCCGAAGTCCATGGTCGGCTCGTCCTGGGCGGAGAGCTCGGCCTCGACGCGCGAGCGCGTGTCGGCGCGCGGCACGAGCATCGAGCGCTCCGCGAAGCGGTCGCCGAGGTCGCGCGAGGCCTCCTTGAAGCGCCGGTACTCGATCAGGCGCTGGATCAGCTCGTCGCGCGGGTCCAGCTCCTCTTCGAGGTCGACCTCGTCCTTGGGCAGCAGGCTGCGCGACTTGATCGCCATCAGCGTGGCCGCCATGACGACGAACTCGCCCGCGAGCTCGATGTCGAT